>NZ_LWFZ01000739.1:0-6776 GCF_001635225.1 Oleiphilus sp. HI0086 | reverse complement strand
GGCGCGAATTCTTGCTAGCAGAACCCTAGGACGAACAGGCTTAGACATATAATCATCGGCCCCCATTTCCAAACCTAGTACCTGATCTAGATCGTCAGTTCGCGCAGTCAACATAAGAATCGGTCCATTATAATTAGGACGCACCTTACGACATATTGACAAGCCATCCTCACCTGGAAGCATCAGATCCAACACTACCAGATCAGGCTTTTCATTGACGATACGATCAACTGCATGAGAGCCATTACCTTCAACCGAAACGACAAGCCCATTACTCTCCAAGTATTCCTTGGTGAGATCAGCTAAACGCTCATCGTCTTCAACTATTAAAATTCGCCAAGCGTCGTTTTGTTGTTCAACTTCCATCTGTATTTTCTTATCTTAGTTCGTGATTTGGGATTGCATGGAGACCCGAAAGGTACTGATATTCCATACATTTTTCCGTTATGTAACAGTAAGTATATATGCAGCTTCAAAAAACACATGAAAAATTGCATATTTTTTATTCTAGCTAAATTTTACGCAGCTTCGACCACTTCGATTATCTCAATCTCAAAATTGAGAACCAAGCCTGCTAAAGGGTGGTTTGCATCAACCAGGACGAAGTCTTTTTCTACTTTAACAACCTGAACAACCTGCGCATCAGAGCCGGTATTGGTCTGGAACTTCATACCTTCTACAACATGCTCTACTCCTTCAAAAGCTGACATAGGTACTTTTGACACAAACTCCGGGTTATGCGCACCATAAGCCATTTCTGGCGGCACCTGCACTTCCAAGCGATCACCCGCTTGCCTCCCCTTTACAGCTTCTTGAAGCCCTCGAATCACGGAAGCACCACCAATCTCAATTACCATTGGTTCGCCACCTTCTGAAGTATCGACTACTTGCCCATCATCATTCTTCAACCAATAGTTAACTTTATATACTTGCCTTTCTGCCATTATTTATCACTCTTGTTAATCAGACCGGCTTGCCAACCAATCTACAGCTATGCGCCAGGTATTTTGCGGCGCTTTGTTACCAGCAAAGACGCCCGCATGCCCACCCGGAACAACACAAAACTCTTTATCTTCTGAAGAGACTATATCCAAAACCTTGTGCGCAGCACTTACACTCACCAAATTATCAGACTCGCCTGCAAATGCCAGAATCGAGCATCTAATTTGATTAAACTCGGCCATCACCTTTCCAATACGCATTTTTCCTTTAGCCATGGTGTTATTGATCATCATATGAACCGCCATTTCCCGAATGGTACGCCCTGGATAATCTACCATGTCGTCAAACCACTTGCTCATAGTCAGACTTTCTTCCAAATACTCCCTATCCCATAAATTCAAAAACTTCTCATACGTATTAATCACTGAGCCCATTGGGTTAGTTAATTTAAACACTAGCGATGAAGTCCATCCAGGCACATGAAAATAGCGTGTCGGTAAATCAAGTAAGGAAAAATTAAGCACGTTGGAAACCAGGTGCGCTGGCTTATATATTGCCGACAAAACCTTACCTGCTGCGCCGCTCTGATGCATATCGATCGGACTCGCGACTGTCACCAGGTTTTTGACTGATTCATCACCTGAAACCGCCAGATACATAAGAGAAAGCAAGCCACCCATGCAGTATGCAAAGATTGACACCTCCTCCTCATCAGAATGCGTAATGACAGCATCCATGATCATTGGCATCCACTCTAGCACATAGCTTTCCAGCGACAGGTTTTTATGATCTGCGGTTACATCTCCCCAATCAACCAAGTAAACATCATAACCATTCGCTAAAAAATAACGAACAACACTTCTATGCGGCATCAAATCAAATATCATTGATGTTGCGGCTAAAGGCGGCACCAAGATAACGGGCGTTTTGTGTCGCTTTTTCTCTACCTTGATTTTCTCACCCGCGATCTCAATCTCATCATCCTCTAATGGGTGATAATGACGAACTGACATGATGCCATCTTGAAAGATTTCATCGAATGAACTCAAGTTTGAGATATTAAAGTTCTCCGAAAAAGCAAACTGCTCCACACCATTAAGAACAGATAAAAAAACTTTATCTAGCAATCTTAGCTTTTTCTCAACCATCTATAGCTACAACCCTGTTAACAATAAAAAGATATCTCACAGTTATTATCTTAGCCCCACAAATAAAAAAACCCCAGCACAAGCCGGGGTTTCTATAGTAGTACTACTGGCTTCCTAGCCTAAGAACTTGATCATAACGCCCGCAGCAACTGCAGAACCGATAACACCTGCTACGTTTGGCCCCATCGCATGCATCAACAAGAAATTCTGAGGATTATTATCCAGACCAACCTTATTCGATACACGAGCAGCCATTGGAACAGCTGATACACCAGCAGATCCAATCAGAGGGTTAACTTTGTTAGTACTAAATACGTTCATCAACTTAGCCATGATTACACCAGTACCGGTACCTACTGCAAATGCAGCCATACCCAAGAACAAAATACCCAGCGTTTGAAAATCAAGGAATTTGTCTGCACTTAATTTAGAACCAACAGAAAGGCCTAAGAAAATAGTTACGATGTTAATCAAAGCATTCTGGGCTGTATCAGAAAGACGGTCCACAACGCCCGACTCTTTCATCAAGTTACCAAGACAGAACATACCCAAAAGAGGCGCAGCATCAGGAAGACAAAGTGCAACCAGAATCAATACAATAATCGGGAAAAGAATTTTTTCCAATTGATTAACTGTACGAAGCTGAACCATCTCAATCTTACGCTCTTCAGGAGTAGTCAAAGCATTCATAATAGGAGGCTGAATAACAGGAACAAGCGCCATATACGAATAAGCTGCGACAGCAATCGCGCCCAATAGGTGCGGTGCTAGTACACTTGATACGAAGATAGAAGTAGGTCCATCTGCACCACCGATAATACCGATCGTAGCAGCTTCTTCAATCGTAAATGAAACACCACCAATTTGCATACTTGTGAGGAAAGCAGCACCTAGAACGGTACCGAAAATACCAAACTGCGCAGCAGCACCTAGCAAAATAGTTTTAGGGTTAGCCAGCATTGGACCAAAGTCCGTCATTGCACCAACACCCATAAAGATAAGCAAAGGACCAACCATTGAGCCAATTACTACGTTATAGAAGTTTGTCAACATGCCATTAGCGTAACCCGCATCACTAGCAACGTTATGAGCTGCAGCGGCAGTAGCACTATCTGCCATTTTATAAGCGTCTTTAAACGCATATAAGGTCTCTTGCGTCATTTCCTGACCGGCTTCAAAAGGAACTTTCAAAACCTCTGCCAAAGCCATCATTACTTCAGGCTTGTGAAAATGTATCGCATTTTCAGCGGCCGATAAAGCAAGTCCAGCCTCTGGAATATTAGCCAATATCCCGCCCATACCAATAGGCAATAGCAACAAAGGCTCAAAGCCTTTTTTAATAGCCATATATAGAAGACCGAGACAAATAACGATCATCGAGAACTGGCCGATAGAGATATTATAAAGACCACTACCGGTCCATAAATTAAGTATATTTTCCATTGTCAGACTACCCTTATAAGGTCATCAAAGTATCGCCAACGGCAACTGAGTCGCCAACAGAGACACTAATCGTTCCAACAGTACCCGCTCGTGGTGCACGTACTTCTGTTTCCATCTTCATTGCTTCAAGAATCAACAGCAAGTCACCCTCTTGAACAACTTGACCAGGCGTTGCAACAACCTTAAAGATGTTACCTGCTAACGGAGCTGGAACCGGATCACCACCACCCGCAGGAGCAGCCGCTGCTGGCGCACCACCAGAAGCCTGTAAAGGAGCACCACCAGTAACTGGAACCATACCTGTGATATCACCGCCTTCCTCAACTTCAACAACGTAAGACTGACCGCTAACGTTAATGGTATAAACTTCCTTACCACCCTTAGCTGCCGCTTTTACGTCATCTTCACTTGGAACCGGCTCAAATGCATCTGCATTGTCACGATTCTCTAGGAACTTAAGACCAATCTGAGGGAACAGAGCATAAGTCAGAACATCATCGACCGTCTCATCAGCAAGCTTGATACCTTTTTCGCCAGCAAGTTTCTTAACTTCCTCAGTCAACTTGTCCATTTCTGGCTCAAGCAAGTCTCCTGGTCGGCAAGTAATTGCTTCACCACCATCTAAAACGCGATCCTGTAGCTCTTTATTATAAGGAGCTGGAGCCGCACCGTATTCACCTTTAAGAATACCCGCAGTCTCTTTAGAGATTGATTTATAGCGCTCGCCAGTCAATACGTTCAGAACCGCTTGGGTTCCAACAATCTGAGAAGTAGGTGTTACAAGAGGAATATGACCAAGATCTTCACGAACACGTGGAATTTCTTCTAGCACTGCATCAAATTTGTCTGCAGCACCCTGCTCTTTCAACTGGTTTTCCATGTTGGTCAACATGCCACCAGGAACCTGGGCAATCAGAATTCGCGAATCAGTACCACGCAATGAACCTTCGAACTTAGCGTACTTCTTACGAACCTTACGGAAGTAAGCAGCAATCTCTTCAAGAAGCTTCATGTCCAAGCCAGTATCACGACCAGTACCTGCCAATGCCGCAACCACACTTTCAGTCGCAGTATGGCCGTATGTCATTGCCATTGAAGAAATAGCCGTGTCAACACGGTCAATACCTGCTTCAACCGCTTTAAGAATTGTCATATCTGACAAGCCAGAAGTCGCGTGTGCATGTAATTGAACTTCTAGATCAGTCTGAGCTTTCAAACGCCCAACCAACTCAGAAGCAGCATAAGGCGTTAATGTACCGGCCATATCTTTAATAGCGATAGAATCTGCACCCAAGTCTTCAATCTGCTTCGCTAAGCTAACCCAGCTTTCCAAAGTATGTACAGGACTTGTTGTATAGGAAAGCGTTGCCTGAGCATGACCGCCGTTTGCTTTAACAGCTTTAAGCGCACGATCCAGGTTGCGAGGGTCGTTCATCGCGTCAAAAACACGGAATACCTCAACACCATTTTTTACAGCACGCTCTACGAACTTATCAACAACGTCATCAGCATAATGTCTATAACCTAACAGATTTTGACCTCGCAACAACATTTGCTGCGGAGTATTAGGCATGACTTTCTTCAATTCTCTGATACGATCCCATGGATCTTCACCAATAAATCGAATACAGGAGTCAAATGTAGCGCCACCCCAAGATTCAAGTGACCAATAGCCTACCTGATCTAGCTTTTCAGCAATTGGCAGCATATCGTCAATTCGCATACGCGTTGCTAATAAAGATTGATGTGCATCACGAAGTACGACATCAGTGATTCCGAGTTTTTTGTTCGAATCCGTCATTTTCTATCAAGCCTTCTGTTAAAGGTTCAAATTTTATTCACGCTCACTTCTTGTGGTCTGAGCGATATTTGTCTACTGCAGCAGAGAGTACTGCTAACAGTTGCGCATCATTAGATGCTTGAGTTACTGGCGATGCAGCTGGAGCTTTAGGCTCAGGTGCTGGCGCATATTTCAAAATCATTTTTGACATGAACGATGTAGCAAAAACTAAGATCGTCAAAAATACAAAAACGAATCCCATACCCACCAACATCAAGTTTATTGCTTCAGACATTAAATCAGTCATATTCTGACTACCTAATCAATTTGTTGTTGATAACAAGGAAATTATCCTAAAAACCACCCAAATGTAACACATGTTACTAGGCGAGCGTAATGTACCTTTTCTAGCGTTTGTAGGCAATACGATTTAATACAATTTTTAACTGTATAGTAGGGATATTAAATTAACAGAAGCGTTAAATAAGATAGGTTTAAAGGAGAAATAATATGGCACGGCTGGCAGGATTCGAACCTGCGACCAACTGGTTCGAAGCCAGTTACTCTATCCAGCTGAGCTACAGCCGCATTAGATGCTGATCAAGAATGTTTTAAAGTGGCGCGGCTGGGAGGATTCGAACCTCCGACCGCCTGGTTCGTAGCCAGGTACTCTATCCAGCTGAGCTACAGCCGCTAAACTTTAAAACTGCCATCCTAATTTAAATGGCGGAGAGAGAGGGATTCGAACCCTCGATGAGTGTTACCCCATACGCCCTTAGCAGGGGCGCGCCTTCAGCCTCTCGGCCATCTCTCCTCAAGACGCGGCGTATATTAACACATTTATTTTAAATGCCAACACCGCATTGAATTATTTTTTAAAAAACATCAACTTGTGTATTTTTTAACCACAAATTAGTCGTCAGACTGCTGCGCTTCAGACTTTTCTTTCTGTATACGCTGATAGATCTCTTCACGATGAACAGAGACATCTCTAGGCGCGTTCACACCAATACGCACTTGATTACCCTTTACACCTAATACGGTAACAGTAACGTCATCACCAACCATTAAAGTCTCACCTACTCGACGAGTCAATATAAGCATTCTTAGCTCCTTTTATTATGCAATATTCATCCAAAAAAGCTTCTTACTGCCACCTCAAAAGAGATAACAACGAGCACTTAAAGAGTATTATCGAAATTTCTCAAAAAGATAGTTTTAAGTGGATTAATCTTGCACATTTTCTATTTAGTTATAAATTGTGAAAATACTGTTCGCCTTGAATTAATGTTCCTGCGCCAGATCAAAAGCACCATGAAGCGTCCTTACGGCCAACTCTAGATACTTCTCATCGATCACAACAGAAATCTTAATCTCCGAAGTCGAAATCATCTGAATATTTATACCTTCATCAGACAAAGCTTCAAACATCTTGGTAGCTACCCCTGCATGAGACCGCATCC
>NZ_LWFZ01000738.1:0-3590 GCF_001635225.1 Oleiphilus sp. HI0086 | reverse complement strand
TCCGCTTACAACAGCGGCTTAAGCGGGAGTGGCCGACTTCACGATCTGATGGTTCAGTGTAAAAGCGTGACACCTGGCGAATATAAAAGTGGTGGCCAAGGCGTTCAAATAGACTATGGCTTTCACCCCTCTCCCTTCGGTTATTGTCTGCTAGCTCTGACTCAACGAGGCTTATGCAAATTGGCATTTCTTGACTCACTGGAGCTTCAAGCAGAAGGTTTGGCTGAGATGAAGCGCGAGTGGCCACATGCTGAACTAAAGCAAAACCAAGCGAGCACATTAACTACCCTAAAACGTATTTTCGACTCTGGACCAGCAAACGAGAACAAGTTGAACTTGCTCTGCAAAGGAACGCCTTTCCAACTGTTGGTATGGGAGGCCTTACTGAAGATTCCTGAAGGCGAGTTGCGCTCTTATCAACAGGTTGCTGAGCAAATCAATCAACCAAATACTACCAGAGCCGTCGCTTCAGCCATTGCGAAGAACAATATTGCCTATTTGATTCCCTGTCACCGGGTCATTAGAAGTACGGGGGAGATTAATCAATATCGCTGGGGAGCAGAACGCAAAAAAGCGATGATCAGCCTGGAATGCTGCTCGACGATACCTTCAACGCTGGGGCAATAAACAACGCTCTTTAAAGTGCTCAAGTAAAGCTTCTGACCATAAGCGGTAAGCCTGCGCACTGGGATGGAAGCCATCACTGGCAAAGAACTCTTTTTGCATAGGAAACTGAACACTAACAAAAGCTAAAGCCTCATCTAGTGCTGCCTGTTCGTTCAAAGCACTATTCATTGCACGAGAACGACGCCCCAAAAACCAGCGAAGTGGCTGAGGTAGAGCCGGAAATTCATGCATGGGAGGTACACTGCTCAAGAAGATATGACGCGCTTGAAACTTGTCTTGAAGCAGCAGTTTTAACTCTCTTTGCTGCTCTAGCCAGTGTTTCAGTCGTGTCCCGCCGGTTATATCATTGACACCTAAGGAAGTAATGACAACATCGGTTTTAAAAGCCTCAAGCGCATGTAGGCGCTCTAGCATCTCAGATGTCTTCAAGCCTGTTTCGGCTAAAAGGCGCCACTCGATAGCGCGGTACTGCGACAGTTTCGACACCAGCTGCCCTAAAAGCGCATCGTTCTGACTATCAACGCCAACACCTGCAGCAGCTGAGTCACCTAGAATTAAGATGCGCAAAGGCTCCCCGTTACCTAAAATACCTTCACGGCTACCTTCAGGCTCAGGAAGTTTAGGCGTCACTTTTTTAGTATAGATTCCCTGCGGAACGAGAATAGGTGACAAAGCCAGGGTGAGAAGAGCATCATCGATCATAATGGCAAGAATTGCTAAGACTTAGGCAATATCCAACAGCTTTTCTATGGCTGGTTTGAAGCGCTGAGGACTCAAGGGCTTTAGAATCCAACCAGTTATACCGGTATCTTTACCTACTTTTTTCAGCCTAGGGTCTGACTCAGTTGTTAGCATCAAAATAGGCGTTTCTTTGTAAGACTCCATATTCCTCAATGCAATGGCTAAATCAATTCCCTTCATATTAGGCATATTGTGGTCTGTGATCACTAGGTCAAAGTTCTGCTTTTTCGCCAAGTCGAGCGCTTCCAAGCCATCCTCAGCTTCGACTATTTTCAAACGTTCATCCTTTAAAACAAAGGTAACCATTTCACGAACGGTAGAAGAGTCTTCAACAATTAAAATAGATCTCATTTTTCAGGCTCAGTATTAAAAGTAAATATTCGGTGAGGTGCACAACTCACTTAAGTTTAGCAGCTCTTTCAAGGGTAAAACATAAATCTTCAATGATTGGTTTACTGAGCCCCAAACGCTTAATGTATTTATAGTTGGTTTAAGTGCTGCAAAGGAGCAATGAGCTGTAGCAGAAGAAATCAATCACAACGCAGTAAAAGGGTTCACAACATGGCCGAGAAAGCGTCTAAGGGCGCAAAACAAACTTCTAAGACTGCCGCAAGACTGTTAGCGCTTTCGTCATTCCTTCAAAGTTCAGTACCAGGCTTTAAGGTTTATTACTGTACTGCAAGGCCAAAGTTTAAGCCTTTGGCCTTGTATTCCTTAAGCTGAACGCCAAAGGCCCCGTCTGTATATATTTCTTTAACTCGAAGCGGCTTACCATGCTGATCTTTTTGCTCATTACTTAGATCAACAATCCGTTCAGCACAGCTTTTCTTCTCAGTATTCCTGACAATAATCAGTTTGGGGCGAAGCTTATTGTTTCTTTGGCACGATAGGATAATACCAACTTCGCCATTGGTCAGCTCAACAATATGCCCCGGTGGATAAATTCCTACTAAGCGAATAAAAGCTCGAACAATTTCCTCATCAAACTGCTGGCCACGACAATCGTAAAGAATACGCAAACCTTCCAATGTCGAACGTGCATCACTATAAACCCGGTCACTGGTAATGGCATCGAAAGCATCCACCACGCTAACAATTTTAGCGAAGAAAGGAATCTTTTCAGCAGTCACCCCCCTTGGGTAACCCTTACCATTGAGATGTTCATGATGACAATACGCAACATCAACCGCGACCGGAGGCACGTCTGATTTAGACATCAGCAGCTTGCGACCATGTGTCGCATGTTCCTTGACGAGTTCATATTCCTCGGAATTTAAGGATCCTTCTTTATTCAGCACCTCGATGGGTATATTAATCTTTCCCACATCATGCAGCATCGCCGCAACGCCTAGGTCTTCAAGCTCCTTTTCCAGCAGCTCCAGCTCACGCCCAAGTGCAACAGCCATGATAGATACACGTAAACTGTGTTCTGCCGTGTAATCATCTTTGTCTTTAATCTGAGTTAGCCAGAGCATGGCATTAGGGTTTTTTAGTACGCTTTTCACGCAACTTTTAACAGCTGTTTTTACCTCAGTGGTATTTATCTCCTGAGATAGACGGAGGGCACTAAGGGCATGATCAACTGTCTTCTTCGCATAGTCATAGTCAGATACGGCGACAGCCAACTCTCGTTCAACAGGTACTTTATAAATCCGGCGACTTTTGACATCAGTACGATTCTTTCGTTTTTCCCTATAAGTAATTTCTGTCTGAGTCACATCTATATAAACATATTCACAATACTCATTCAGTTGATCGATCTCTTCTTCACTGCTAATCAGAAAACCTTGAAACAGAAACGGGGTATCAACCCAAGGTCTATCCAATTCTACAACATACATACCAACACGAAGCTCAGTCGTCGCTATCTTTTCGCGAACCAATTTCTTATTGATATTGTAATGGTTGTAATTGTGCTCACCGATCATCCAGGTGCCCTCTACAGTTTATTGACCTTGTTAGTTTAGCCTATAAAAACACTAGTGTTAATTTGCATGTAAAACTGACCCGGCTTTTGCACTTAATTTTGACCCGCCTGAGAGGCCAGATTATGGCCTGAACTTTTCTTTTATTTCCAGTTTTAAATTCGTTTATTAGTAGATTCTTTGTAGCGGTAACTTTCGTTACCTGTTTCAATGATGTGACAGTGATGCGTTAGTCGATCAAGTAATGCGGTTGTCATCTTTGCGTCACCGAAGACTTGGCTCCACTCTGAAAAGCTT
>NZ_LWFZ01000737.1:0-10600 GCF_001635225.1 Oleiphilus sp. HI0086 | reverse complement strand
GCTCTTGACGCTTCCCGCGAACTGATTCAATGGTATAACTTGGACAACCCCGCCGAATCTCTCGCTCATCAACATTCAAACACGAGTCATGAGCTGTCGCCAGCTTCAACATTTCAAGGCGAGAGTCAGCACTTGCCGACACACTATCCTTATGCACAGCCTGGTAACAAGGCATCAAGTCGACACTGTTGACACCCAGTTCCGAGACAAGCTCGGTGGCCATGCGCAAATGACCAACATGAACCGGGTCGAAAGTACCACCGAAAACAACTTTCACGAAGTTAGACTTCTCATAAGGAATCTAATTAATGCAGGCCTCACTGACGGATATGCCCATCGCCCAGCACCACAAATTTTTCCGAAGTTAAGCCATGCAGACCAACCGGCCCACGCGCGTGAATCTTATCGGTTGAAATGCCGATTTCTGCACCCAAACCATATTCAAAGCCATCAGCAAATCGCGTTGAGGCATTGATCATTACCGAGCTGGAATCGACACTCGCTAGGAATTGACGACCTTTTGTATAGTTCTCGGTAACAATTGAGTCAGTATGGTGCGAACCGAACTCATTGATGTGCGCAATGGCTTCCTGCATACCCTCTACCACCTTAATAGATAATACCGGCGCAAGATATTCTGTCTGCCAATCTTCCAGCGTCGCATCCTTCGCAGCAAAACCCGCATTATTCAAGATTGTGCAAGTTTGCTCACAGCCACGTAGCTCAACCTCTTTTTCTGCATATAAAACTGCTAACTGGGGCAGAACCTCTTCAGCGACAGGCGCATCAACCAAAAGCGTTTCCATCGTATTGCAAGTGCCATAACGATGCGTTTTTGCATTCAATGAAATTGCCTTCGCCTTTTCAATATCCGCATCACGGTCGATAAACACGTGACATATACCGTCCAAGTGCTTAATTACTGTCACCTTAGCGTCTCGACTGATTCTCTCGATCAGACCTTTTCCGCCACGAGGCACGATCACATCGACATATTCTGGCATGGTGATCATTTCACCCACTGCCGCGCGATCTGTCGTTTCAATCACCTGAACAGCCGTTTCAGGCAAGCCAGCTTCAGACAAACCTATTGCGATACAGCTCGCGATGGCCTTGTTTGAATGAATAGCTTCTGAACCGCCACGAAGAATCGTTGCATTACCCGATTTAATACACAGGCTCGCCGCTTCAACCGTTACATTTGGTCTAGACTCATAGATAATCCCAATCACACCAAGCGGCACACGCATCTTGCCAACCTGAATACCGGAAGGCATATACTTGAGATCGTTAATAATTCCAACAGGATCATCAAGCCCTGCTACTTGCTGCAAGCCTTCAATCATGCCATCTATACGCGCTGGCGTAAGCTCCAAACGATCAAGCATCGCATCATCCAAACCATTTTCACGCCCAGCCTCAAGATCCTTTTTATTCTCTTGAATCAACATATCACGCTTGGCATTCAAAGCATCAGCGGTTGCTAATAGAGCTTTGTTTTTTAATCCGGTACTGACTGAAGTCATCTGGCTAGCAGCTTGACGAGCTGCCTCACCCACTTTGACCATATAGGCTTTAACGTCCATCTTCTTCTCTTGGCTTAATTATCAAAAACGCGATTATAGCGTGTTCCTACTGCCGCTCCTAGTACTAGCAATGTAGCACCCCAAAAAGAGCCGCCAAACAGCGAGAAACTAAACACAAGACATCCGTATTTCTTACTGATATCGAGACATCTTAAATAGAACATTATATTCTAAACATCTGATCTTTTAGCATAAGTGAGAATATAAGCGCACTCCACCACCACTCACTAAAGCACCACATCCCTTATTATTTAGCGACAAGCCTGTTATAATTCCGCACCCTTTTGTTAGGTAGCAGCCTATAGAAATAGCAGCTATCCACTTAAACACGATTTTTTCGTTTATTGACCTCTGGTAAGAGTTACATATATGTCGCAATACAATTTGACTCATTTAAAGCAATTGGAAGCTGAAAGCATCCACATCATTCGAGAAGTAGCCGCTGAATTTGATAATCCGGTAATGCTCTATTCTGTCGGTAAAGATTCCGCTGTTATGCTGCACTTGGCTCGCAAAGCTTTTGCACCAGGTAAGCCACCTTTCCCTCTAATGCATGTTGACACTACCTGGAAATTCCAGGAAATGATCAAGTTTCGTGACGAGACCGTTAAAAAGTATGGCTTCGATCTGATCGTGCATATCAACCAGGAAGGCGTTGATCAAGGCATCGGACCTTTTACTCACGGTAGTGCCAAGCACACCGACGTAATGAAAACCCAAGGTCTTAAACAAGCACTGGACAAATATCAGTTTGACGCAGCCTTCGGTGGCGCACGACGTGACGAAGAAAAGTCTCGCGCTAAAGAACGTGTTTACTCTTTCCGTGATGAAAACCACCGCTGGGACCCAAAGAATCAGCGCCCTGAATTATGGAATACTTATAACGGTAAGATTAATAAAGGTGAAAGCATTCGTGTATTCCCTTTATCTAACTGGACAGAACTTGATATCTGGCAGTACATCCACCTGGAAAACATCGATATCGTTCCACTTTATTTCTCAGCGAAGCGACCTGTTGTTGAACGTGACGGCGTCATGATCATGGTTGATGATGAACGTATGCCGATTGAAGAAGGTGAAAAGGTAGAGATGAAGTCGGTACGCTTCCGTACGCTTGGTTGCTACCCGCTAACGGGTGCAGTTGAGTCTGAAGCGACAACCTTGCCCGAAATAATTCAGGAAATGCTACTAACCACCTCCTCTGAAAGACAAGGCCGCGTCATTGATCACGACCAGGCAGGCTCAATGGAGCAGAAGAAGCGCGAAGGTTATTTCTAGGCCAGCATATACGTACAAAGCTGATACATAGCAACCAAGATTATTGCCTCACGCTAAGACCCAGCGCGAGGCAGCAAATAAAGAGATAGTTTACATGTCACACCAGTCAGATCTTATCAGTGAAGATATTAACGAATATCTGAAGCAACACGAACAAAAAGAACTACTACGTCTTCTTACTTGTGGTAGCGTTGACGACGGCAAGAGCACACTTATTGGCCGACTACTTCATGACTCTCAAATGATTTATGAAGATCAACTTGAAGCAATTAAGAAAGACAGCGTTAAGTCCGGCACCAACGAAGGTGAAATCGACCTTGCACTATTAGTTGACGGCCTACAGGCTGAGCGCGAGCAAGGCATCACCATTGATGTTGCTTATCGTTATTTCTCAACTGCTAAACGCAAGTTCATCATCGCCGACACTCCCGGACACGAGCAATATACTCGTAACATGGCAACTGGTGCGTCAACTGCTGACCTGGCAATCATCCTGATCGATGCACGTCACGGTGTATTAACGCAAACCAAACGTCACTCATTTATTGCTTCTTTACTGGGTATTAAGCACGTCATCGTTGCCATCAATAAGATGGATCTGGTTGACTACAGCGAAGAGCGCTTTAATGAAATCAAGAGCGATTACCTTTCATTCTCTGACCAGTTAGATTTGGGCGATATCCAGTTTGCACCACTTTCTGCACTGAAAGGTGTTAACACAATCAGCAATAGCGACAAGACACCTTGGTACAAAGGCAAGCCTCTAATGGAGATGCTTGAGTCAGTCGAAATAGCTAAAGACAAGAATCTGGAAGACTTCCGCCTACCAGTACAATACGTTAACCGCCCTAACCTTAACTTCCGTGGTTTCTGTGGAACGATTGCTTCGGGTATCGTTAAGCCTGGCGATAAAATTACTGCACTTCCTTCGGGTAAAAGCAGTACCGTAAAAGAAGTCGTGACCTTTGAAGGTTCACTGGATGAAGGTTTCGCAGGTCAAGCGGTTACGCTTACCTTGAATGATGAAATCGATATCAGTCGTGGCGATATGATTGTTCAGTCTGACAATCACCCAACGGTAAGTTCTGCGGTAAAAGCACATATCGTTTGGATGTCTGAAGACAAAATTCAGCCAGGCAAGCTTATTGATATTAAACTTGGTTCCAAGCAGGCTTCAGCGTCAATTCAGTCAATTGAGCATTTAATTGACGTTAATACGCTTGAGAAAAAGGATGCCAGCGAACTAGAGCTTAACAGTATTGCATTGTGTACGATCCATGCAAACCAGACACTTGCGTTTGACCCATATGGTGAAAACAAAGCAACGGGCGCCTTCATTATTATCGACCGTCTAACCAACGTAACGGTTGGCGCAGGCATGATCGTTGAAGCCGCTGAAGATACTAGCGCACAGTGGGAACCTGTTAGCGAAGCAGAGCGTGCAGCGCGTTTAGATCACCAGGTAGCCTCGATTATTGCTTGCTCAGGTGAAGCGGGTGATGTACTCGCTCAAGCCGCTGAGCGTAAGCTGTTCAATCAGGGTCGAACTTGCCTGTTGATCACCTCTCACATGGCCGACAACGATGCAGATAAACTCTTGATTGCTAAGGCAGCTAAAGAAGCAGGCTTAATTGCAATTACCTCATTGGAAGGCAGTTCAGATATTGCAGATACCGTACTATCAGCAACATCTGACGTAGATATTCCTGAACAGGTAAAAGGGCTTAGCTAAATTTGATTCACTGAGATACTCATCTCAGTAAGCCTAACCCAAAGACAGGGGCTACGATTTACTTCGTAGCCCCTTATTTCATTGGACACAGAGAGAACTCAATCCATGGCTATTACTTCGCTAGTTTTTCATAAGATTACTCGCTGGCAAGAAGATCAACCTTCAGAAATTCAACTCTGTGAGCAGGCACCTGACGTCACTGCAGATCATGAAGGACTCTTCAGTCAACTTAAAAAAGTCTTTCAATTCAAAGCAGGTAAATTCCACGGTCAATTTGATGAAGACTATAGTAGTGCCCCCTATCAAAACTGGTTGAAAGAGCAACTGGATGGAAAAATCAGCTTCGAGAAGCTAAGCCTTCTCTACATGAATCAACTCAAAGACCTAGTGGATAAAACCAGCGAGAGCTTTGAAGCCACTATCCTTACGGTTCATGAGGAACGTGCAGATGGCCCTCGAGTCTATATCTTTGCGCTGGAAACAAATTCCGGCCTACTCCTAGACTCTGGGCTTAATCTCGATACCGTGGACTACCTCAACACAAATAAAATGGATCTTGCCCTGCGCATCGACCTTGATGACTGGCTTTCAGAAAGCGAAAGTACTGACCCATACCTTTGCTTGGTCCGCGCACGCTCAAAAGCCAAAATAGGTGAAGCATTCACTCAGTCAATCGGTTTCAAGAGCTCTATCGACAGCGCAAAAGAAACTGAAACGCTAATGGAAGTATTAGCAGGCTACACCAAAGAAACCGAACCCAAGCAAGCTGCTCAGCTTCATCAAAAAGCCTATGACTTTTGCGTTGAACAGCAGCAGCTAGGTGAAGCAGTGCCGATTAATGAGCTATCGGGCTTCCTTGATGAAAATGAACCCACCCGCTTTGCTCAATTCGCAGAACAAGAAGCGCAACTAGACACCAGCCAAACCCTGCGCCCAGACACTCGTAAGCTAAAGCATTTGGTCAGAATCTCTGGCAAGGGCAATGGTTTAAGCCTGTCCTTTTCATCAGACCTTATGCAGCAAACAATCTTGTTTGATGAGCAGTCAAATACGCTCACTATTACAGAAATCCCCAAGAGCCTGAAAAAACAGATTCTTGAACACATTAAGGACAAGCAAGAAAACTAGTTCTTAACACTAAACCAAGGCGCCGGATTTACGTTCCGGTCATGCTGATAGGAAATAACATGTCTACCACACCAAACGAGCAAACTTACGTTGTTTGCGCATTATATAAATTTGTCACACTCGAAAATTACAAAGAGATTCAAACCCCTCTTCTTGAATTGATGAAGAGCATCGACGTACGAGGCACCCTACTACTTGCAGAAGAAGGCATCAACGGCACCGTTGCTGGCTCTAGAGCGGGCATAGACAAACTTCTTGAGTGGTTAAAGTCAGACCCACGTTTGAGCGATCTTAGCTATAAGGAGTCTTTCACCCAAGAAGCTCCGTTTGCCCGAACCAAGGTAAAACTGAAAAAAGAAATCGTCACCATGGGCGTTGAAGGCATAAACCCTAAGGAAGTAGTTGGCACCTATGTAAAGCCAAAGGACTGGAACGCACTCATCTCTGACCCTGAAGTTCTACTAGTCGATACGCGAAATGATTATGAGGTCGAAATTGGCACCTTCCAACATGCCTTGAACCCTCGAACCGAAAGCTTTAGAGAGTTCCCTCAGTACGTTGCAGAAAACCTGGATAAGGCAAAGCACAAAAAAGTCGCGATGTTTTGTACGGGCGGTATTCGTTGTGAAAAATCGACAGCTTACCTGAAAGAACAAGGTTTTGAAGACGTTTATCACCTTGAAGGCGGCATCCTTAAATACTTAGAAGAAGTTCCAGCTGAAGAGACCATGTGGGAAGGCGAATGCTTTGTCTTTGATGAACGCGTAGCAGTCAATCACCAACTGGAGAAAGGTCGTTACGATCAATGTAATGCATGTCGTCTTCCAATTACAGAAGAAGATAAATCTAGCGAGCTTTATGTTGAGGGCGTTAGCTGCCCAAGGTGTCACGACATGCACACCGAAGCACAAAAAGCCCGCTTCGCTGAACGACAGAAGCAAATAGAACTCGCTAAGCTGCGCCATGAGAAACACATTGGTGGCGATGTCAGCGAGACGATTGCTCGACGTAAACTTGAAAAGCAAGCAGCAATCAAAGCGCAGCAAGAGAAGTTAAGCAAGTAATACAGTTGGCCTCATTAGCTTATACGGGCGCCTCTTAGCAGGCCTCGTATAACTTTTATCGCAGGTACTTCATTTTTTTGCATACTGGTTCGCCTGAAGTCTCGCAAAACTCGCTATAATTCCCCAGAATAATAGACTGTTTGATACATGGATGCGCAATGAGCAAAATTTCTACCCTCTTTGTCTTATTTCTTGCAATTAGCTTGGGAGGCTGCGCTGCGGTCACCATTACCGAAAGCGGCCCCTCTGACTTCAGATACCGCCCTCATTATGAAGAATCCAAACATTTCTTTTTATGGGGCTTTATCGGCGAGCATCACATTGACGTCACCAAAATTTGTCGCCAACAACCCGTAAAACAAATGCAAAGCAAATACTCGGCAACAGATGTGCTATTTGCCACCTTATCTCTAGGCTTATACCTCCCCAGAACTGCGAAAGTCTGGTGTGAACTGGAGAATGACGATTCATGAAACAGCTAAATAAATTACTAAGTGCCACCCTGCTAGCGACGACAATAGCGATGAGCCAAGGCTGCGCAGTGATCCATTTTGAAAATGGCGAAGTCGTGCCTGACCCCGTACCGTCTCTATTTGACTTCTCATCAGATGTATCCGAAGACGATTTGGATGCCAGCTCAGGCAAGCGCTACCGCAGGTGGTATCACCACAGCATTTATCAGTTCGCTGAATTAAGCAATGCCCTTGAAACAAGTCAGGTTTGTGTCGGCCTTGACTGGAACCAGGTTACTACTGAGGTTACACCAGTAGATGTGGTGGTCGGCTTGCTGGATAACGCATTATTCTACAACGCCTCGGCTATGGGAATTGACCTCTGGTCTCATTGGAGCATTGAATACTCCTGCCGAACGCCTCAATAGTCAGCGAAACAGAAACTAGTGCGACTGCATAGACTTATGTCGTCGCACCTCGCGAAACAGCAAAGCTGAAAGCACGAGCGCACTGACTGCCAGCCCTACTCCCATACCTCCCCACACGCCTACCGCACCATAGGGCTCCAGCAAGAAGTAAGAAATAGGCATACCGACACACCAATAGCTAATAATCGCTGCCAATGTCGGCGAAGCTCCAAGCTTAAAGCCCCTAAGGGCGCCCATACTAATCACCTGCCAAGCGTCAACCACCTGAAAGATTGCAGCAACTAGAAGAATTGAAGCCACTAACTGAACAAATTCCTGGTAATTCTCCGCTAGAAGCTGTTCCTTTTGTACAAACAGCTGCACCAAAGTTTCAGGTGCAAAGATAAATATTATTGCAGCAAAACAAGCGCTTACAAGTGCCAGTACAAAACCTGAACCCACAGCTTGTGGAACCTGCCCAACAGCATTCTGCCCGTATAACTCCCCCACCTTAACTGAAACCGCTTGGGAGATCCCCAGTGGCACCATAAAACTTAAGGTAGCTGCCTGAAGCGCAACATGATGAGCAGCCAGAGCTGTCGCCCCCAACCACCCAATCATGATTGCTGCAGCCGAAAACATTCCCACCTCCATTGCATGGGCCAAAGCGATAGGTAATCCAAGCCTTAGCGTTTCAAGAAATTGCGAAAGAGAAAAGTTTTGCCAGCCCTTCCAAAAAGGAAATCCCTTAAATTCATCGCGTCGATAACTCAAAAACACCAATCCCAGAAACATCGCCCAGGAAATAATACAGGTTCCTAAGGCTATGCCTTCCAGGCCCATTTTTGGAAAACCCAAATAGCCTTCCATCAACACCAGACTAACCGGGTAATTTGAAACGGCTGCTATTAGGCTAATAGGAAGAATAAGCCTTGAATTACCTAAGCCAACAACCAAACTGCGCATCAAGATAAAACCAAATGCTGGCAACAATGCCCATAAAACAAGATCTAAATATGATTGAGCAAAAAAAACCAGCTCAGACAGCTGGCCAAAGAAAAGTAAGACAGGCGAGATATTAACCAAGCCAAAAGCAAAGACGACAAAAAGAATCACCACCAATAAGCTACCAGACAAGACTGCACGGTGGATTTCACTTTGATTACCACTGCCCTTAGCAAAAGCAACCATATTAGCCGTAGCGACTAAAGCACCAATACCAACGATGTAAAAGAATTGATATACAACTGCGCCCAAACCACCACCAGCAAGCACATCAACCCCTAAACGCCCCATCAATAGCGTATCGATCAAACCCATTAAAGCAAATGAGATTTGCCCTATTACCAATGGGCCAGCAAGGCTAAAGATAGCTTTCAACATAGGAGAGAGTCTTGTTCTAGTGAGCTTTTATCGCTCAAAGTTTATTCTGAAGCAGAATCACGCTTAGCTCTGATACTCGCATACCATTGTGAGGGGTTTATTATCTCACCGTCCTCTTCACTAACTTCGGGATATGGAAGTTTGTTCTGGTGGCAATAGCTAGCGACTTTAGGGTGCGCCCAGCGAAAGAAAGTTTCCTGATAGGTTTTACCATCTAAACGAACCTGATCATAAGACCCAGCCAAGGACCGCTGCCTTTGCGCTTCAGCGAGAATAATGGCTGCGGCAACCGATACGTTAAATGACTCCACCATACCAAGCATCGGAATCACAATATGCTGATCCACCTTGGCCGCTGCGATATCACTGACGCCCTTCTTTTCATTACCTAATAGAATCGCGCAAGGCTTAGTATAGTCAACATCCCTATAATCAATTGCGCTATCAGACAGATGCGCAGCATAAACCTTATAGTCCTTTTCATGCAGGGTATCAATCGCCTCTGGCATTGACTCATGTCGAACAATATCCACCCAACGATCACTGCCCATTGCCGTACCACTATAAGGGCGATGCTTATCCCAGGGCCATACCATATTTAGTTCTTGGATACCGACCGCATCGCTGGTTCGAACCAGTGCAGCAATGTTTCTCGGCTTATGAATCTGTTCTGTCAGTAGCGTTAAATCTGGCTGTCTGAGGTCTAACGTGCGCTTTAGTTTTTGGTAACGTTCTGGTGTCATGTCTTATCGAGTGACTAAAATTAGAATATTAACAACGGCCATTGCCAGCAAGCACAACCATGTAAACAAAGTACCGTAAAAACGACCTTTAGTCGGACCATTCTTCTTCGATAAGCCATAAGCATGTGCAATACGAGACAATAGTAGCGTCAGTCCGAACACATGTATAAGCCAGGGTGTTAAGTGGTTTAACTCGAGCATTAGCAGTAAAGCAATCCCTACAGGTATATTCTCTACTGCATTAGCATGCGCTCGCACAGCGCTCTTCATTGCTTTTGAGCCAGTATCATCACCAATGGATATTCCCTCATCTCTACGAAAGGTTGTCACCCGATAAGCTAGAAACACGATAAGGATCACTAACAATGAAGCATATAATGGACTAATAAATAACATGGTCATTCTCCTGGCTTTTTATTCTGATAATAAGTAACGCGGGCAGAAGGATCTACGACTTGTCTGGTCGCCCACCCGAAGGAAAACTGGCAACAGAACTGCGGCTTCCAGAGATCTTGGGCGTGCCTTCTTGCTCAACCTCATCAATTCTGACGATCGCATTCATTGGAATATAAGTTCGTTTAACACCAGTAAACTCGTTCTTCAAACGCTCCTCACTAGGATCTACAAGCAATTGACTCTTTTCACCAAAAAGAAGCTGCTCCACCTCAATGAAGCCGTATAGTTCCGAGGGATATACATGAGAAGCGTAAATCTCGTAGATATCTTCATTATTATAAAAAATAACTTTGTAGGTTTTTTTAAGGCTCATAAGGACAAGTAGTACCGAAGCGTTTTAAGGACGCGCTATCATAACAGAGAGCAGTAAA
>NZ_LWFZ01000736.1:0-3570 GCF_001635225.1 Oleiphilus sp. HI0086 | reverse complement strand
CCGGCATAGTCGAATTAACTTTGTTACCCCAGAGCAAAGGCACTTAGGTCTGGATGAAGAAATATTATCGAAGAGGGATGAGCTTTATCGCAAGATGAAAAGAAAGAACCAAATAAGGTGGTCAAAAGCTACGCGGAACTGGGAGAAAGTGGGTGACGTTAAGTTGAACCCGGAGAAGGAAAAACAAGCAGCTTAAATGCTCAGGCGACAACTACCTTGAAAAACGCCGAAAATAGAAAGAGTTTCCATTGGCTAAATTTTTCCAAAATAGTGGTGATGGCCTCTCTTGCATAAGAAGACCTAAAACTTACTGCTTTAGTGCCCGTGATATTGCCCAGCGCGTTTTTCTAGTAAAGCTTTCACTGCCTCTAAGTGATCTTCTGTTTGATGCAGACCAGCTTGAACTTTTGCACATTGGTCTAGCATTTCAGGTAATTTGAGTCGTTCACTTTGACGTAGTAGCTTCTTAGTGGCTCGAACGGCAAGAGGCGGGTTTGAAGCGATGCTATGTGCGATTGAAAGTGCGCGCTCAAGCATGTTTGAAGTTTCGATGCACTCAGACACCATCCCCCAAGATAGCGCTGTTTGAGCATCAACCATATCGCCAGTCAGTGCCATTTGGCTGGCTTTTGCTATGCCAATAATTCTTGGCAAGAACCACGCGCCGCCGTCTCCCGGAATGATGCCAAGTTTGACAAAGCTTTCGGCAAAGCGGGCTTTATCGGAAGCGATGCGAATATCGCACATCATTGCCAGGTCACAGCCTGCACCGACTGCGGCGCCATTTACGGCGGCAATAACGGGGATCTCGATATTCCATAAGGACAAAGGAATACGCTGAATTCCGTTTTTATAGCTTTGTTCTATTTCTTCTTTATTGCCGCCAAACATATCAGTTTTATTGAGCATATCTTTGACATTGCCGCCGGCGCAGAAACTCTTTCCTTCTCCGGTCAGCACCATGACGCGAATTTCGCTGTTATTGTTTGCTAAATCGCATACACGCTCGATTTCTTCAACCATTGCTTCGTGAGACATCGCATTGTGAATATCAGGTCTATTCAACGAGACAAGCAAGACGTGCCCGTCTTGTTGAACGCGTAGCTCTTTAAAGGTTTGCATATTGTGCGAAAGGTCGATTAGGTTGGTCATGCTTGGCCCGTAATACAGTTTCTATGTGTCTTGCTCAATACGGAGAAATTCTTGTTTGAGGTCGACTAGTTTGCTGGCATCACTTAGCTTTGGCAGTGCTGACAGTGAGTGGTCGGTTTGTAGCAGTAAGGCTTCATTCTTGTCGACAAGTATATTTAACATCTCATGTTCTTGAGCCTTAACCTGATACATGTTCTGCATGGTCGCGACATTGCTTTGGAAGGTTGATAAGACCTCTGCCGAGTCACGATATAAAGCATTATTGCTAAGTGCACTTTCAAGGCGAGTAGCATTTTCCAGGAGGGTTTCTGTATGTTCTAGATTTTGTTTTAGTTCTTGTCGAAGTCGATCAAGGCGTGCTTGATCTTGAGCGAGTTGGTCCTGATTTTCGTCGAGCAGCAAGCGATGAATAACTACAGTTACGCCGTTCACAAATTGTTCGAGGATTTTATCTTTAAAAGGAAGGTCGTCGACGATGCTACTGCGACTTTTGACGATCTTGAAAATCTCGCCTTCAAGCATTCCCACTAGGCAGCCAATATCGTAGGCTTTTTCTGGTAGATCTTCCCTTTGCGTAATTGAAAGGTTGTCTTTGGCGACAACTGTCATCAGATTGAGTATGCACTTGGCTTGCATAGATCGAGCTTCGATTAGATCCACGATGGCTCCTTAAGTAAAGAGTAATGCGAGACGAGATAAAAATAAGAGTCTAGCTGAAACCCTCAAACTTATGAATAACTAATAGGTAGCATTTGTGATATGGAAGATTATACATCGGTAACATAAGCTGCCATGACGGACGAACTTGTTATGTTTTGCTTAGACTCCCTCATTAGCGATAAGGTCATCGCCATCTAAAAGAGGTTGATTGAGTTGATGAGTAATACAGCCGAGAATATGTTGATAAAGATCATAAGCGGGGCTGTTATCCAGAATACCGGATTCACTGGAGAGCCAGAATAAGTCTTCACTATCGCTGTTCAGCTTGTTCGTGGTCTGCTCTAGCTGGAGGCCGCGAGCTCGTAAGCGTTTGAATTCGTTGCAGGGGAGCGAAAGTAAAATTCGGTCATCGAAGCGTAAACGTGCAAGAGAGAAGGCTGCCAGATACATTGCTTCTGAAAAACTGTACTTTTTGGCTTCGGTGTCGCAATACTCGGGGTTGATGCTAAGTCGAGATATTTCGCACAAAGATAAATGGCATCCAGAGGAAAATACCTGATCGATAAACCCTAGTGAGCAGGAGTTTGCCCTTTGGCAGGGCAAGGTGGGTTGCGCTGATAAGCTTTCAACTGAGTGGCTGATACGTATGCAGGCAATATATTGTCTGCTGCTATTCTCTTGAAGGAGCAGGTGTGTCGAGTTGTGGTCATATTGGTCAATGACCTGCTCAACATGAGTGAGTCCGTCAAAGTCTTCTTTGCTCTGTTTAAAACGTATTTGATAAGCTATACGTTTTTGTTCTTCACTGTAAGCACAGACAAAGTTGAACTGTGCGATGAAGTTATCTACCAGCTGAAGTGATTGCATTGCTCTACCTACGATTACAGTAAGGGGCGATAGATATAGCTTAAGAAAACGCTATGACTTTGTAATCAAGTCTCCGATAAACGGTCAGTTTTAAGGCTGAGTAGTCGCCAGAACGAAAATAATGAGAAGTGCATCAAATACGCGCTAAACAATATTAAGCCTACAAGGAAGTTAGTTTTTCCTTAATCGTAAATTTATGGGGAGAGTCTATCAGCTCGACAATGTGGTCAGCGAGCACGTTTGCTTTAACTGGTAGGGTGAGCCAGCCCGCCAGAATTTGTAGGTGTTTTTCATTCTTATCGCTTGGCAGGGAGTGAGGGTAGTGAGCACTCACGCCCAGACAAATCGCATTGGCTTGCAAGGGCGATTCAATAAACTTATTTAGCAGTCCGCTTTCGGCAACGCTTCCTTTTCCGTCAGGCTCAAGATTGATAATAATTGCATCGAACTTCCTATTTTGAAGATATTCTTGGGCTATTTGGGCTGAGGTCGTGGTAAAAACCAAATAGCCCCGTTGTTCCATTTCGTCGACCATGCCGTGAAATATATCGATACCGTAAGTACCGATGATAAGAATCTCTTTCGCTTTTTCCTGCATAATTTCTACCTTAGAAATATCGGAGTCAAAATACTAGCTGGCCCGAATTATTAAAAACCGGACCAAGCTAGTATAGCAAAAATAGTTAAGAATTCATTTTATAGCTGTCTTTCTTCGCATAGGCAAAGTCGTTCAGAACTTTTTCAAAGCGCCTCGAATAAGCCTTTGGCTTGCTTAGCATCAGCTGACAGAAAACTTGCTGAACCTTTGTGTTGCTAGTTTTAGAGTAAAGTTGAAGTGCATATTTTGAGAAGTCTCTGACCATAAAATCAAATATTTGATCAATTAGGTCA
>NZ_LWFZ01000735.1:0-971 GCF_001635225.1 Oleiphilus sp. HI0086 | reverse complement strand
TTTCATTAAAGAACTGGTTCTTAAGTTGCCAGAGGGCGAGAACGTTGACTTTCGCGCTGGTGGTTATGTTCAGCTTGAGTGTCCACCTCACGAAGTTGATTATAAAAACTTTGAAATTCAAGACGAATATCGCGAAGACTGGGATAAATTCAACTTGTGGCAGTATAAGTCAATTGTTAAAGAAGACGTTATACGAGCTTACTCAATGGCAAACTATCCTGAAGAAAAAGGGCTTGTTAAGTTCAACATTCGTATCGCTTCGCCTCCTCCAGGAACGAACCACCCTCCAGGGATAATGTCATCTTACGTATTCAATCTTAAGAAGGGCGATACCATCGATGTTTACGGGCCATTTGGTGAGTTCTTTGCTAAAGATACTGACAACGAAATGGTATTTGTTGGTGGCGGTGCGGGTATGGCCCCGATGCGTTCACATATTTTTGATCAGCTTAAGCGACTTGAGTCTAAGCGTAAGATGTCATTCTGGTATGGTGCTCGAAGCTTGAGAGAAATGTTTTATCAGGACGAGTATGACAAGCTAGCAGAAGAAAATGAAAACTTTGTATGGCATGCTGCGTTATCTGATCCGATGGAAGAAGATAACTGGAAGGGTTACACCGGGTTTATTCATAATGTTCTATATGAAAATTACCTCAAAGACCATCCAGCACCAGAAGATTGTGAGTACTACATGTGTGGGCCTCCAATGATGAACGCAGCTGTTATTCAGATGCTTAAGAGTCTAGGTGTTGAAGATGAGAACATCTTACTCGATGACTTTGGCGGTTAATCTCGTCTAGTTATATTTCTAGTTACGCCAGCCCTGAACAAGGCTGGCGTTTTTCGTTTACAGCGGTTTTTATTTATTGTGTTTAGATTTTCTATTTTTTTGGTTTTGATGCTCGGCCTAATGGCGTGCGGCCAACCTCATCCAGACCGACTTCAATATTCTTTAAGTGGTTCGACGATGG
>NZ_LWFZ01000734.1:0-1276 GCF_001635225.1 Oleiphilus sp. HI0086 | reverse complement strand
GAATTTCAATCGAGTCTGACCCCGTTGATTACTTTCTATTAGTATCGATTTCTATATAATGTCGGGTTTTATTTTTCGTCGGATTATCACCCAGCATGTCAGAACAAAACACTCCTGAAAAAGACACCGAAGTTAAGCACTTTTTACAGCAGGCTATCGAGCAGGACATTGCCGATAACAAGCATGGCGGCAAGGTTGTTACGCGTTTTCCTCCTGAGCCGAATGGCTTTTTACACATTGGTCACGCTCGTTCTATTTGGTTGAACTTTGGTTTAGCGAAAGAGTATGGCGGTGAGTGTAACCTTCGTTTTGATGACACCAACCCTGAAAAAGAAGAGCAGGCCTATATTGATGCGATTCAGGAAGATGTTAAGTGGTTAGGCTACGACTGGTCGGGTGAGGTGCGTTATGCTTCTAACTACTTCGACAAGTTTTATGACTGGGCTTTGCATCTCATCAATCAAAAATTGGCTTATGTTTGTCACCTTTCCCCTGCCGAAGCCAAAGAGTATCGTGGTTGGGCGACGTCTCCTGGTAAAGAAAGTCCTTATCGAGAGCGTACAGTTGAAGAGAATTTAGCTGAGTTCGAGAAGATGCGTGCCGGTGAGTACGATGAAGGCGCTTGTGTTTTACGCGCCAAGATCGATATGGCCTCACCAAATATGAATTTGCGTGACCCGATTCTTTATCGTATCCGTAAGGCTTCTCATCATCAAACGGGTGATAAGTGGTGTATTTATCCGAGTTATGATTTTGCTCATGGGCAGGAAGATGCCATTGAAGGTGTGACGCACTCAATTTGTACCTTGGAGTTTCAGGCTCACCGGCCTTTATATGAGTGGTTTACGGAAAACCTACCTGTTCCGAGTAAGCCTCGCCAGTACGAATTTGGTCGTTTGAACTTGAACTATACCGTTACCAGTAAACGTAAGCTTAAGAAGTTGGTGGATGACAGTGTCGTTTCAGGTTGGGATGACCCGCGTATGCCAACGGTATCAGGTATGCGTCGTCGTGGCTTTACGCCCACTGCGCTAAAAAGCTTCTGCGATATGATCCCTGTTTCAAGCAAGAACAATAGTGATATTGACGTGGCGATTCTTGAGCGAGCGATTCGTGATGATTTAAACGACAATGCTGCGCGCGCCATGTGTGTGATGAACCCTATTAAGGTGACGATATCTAACATGGCTGATAATAACGCCCAGGGTGCTGACGAATTGCTGAATGCTGCCTGTCACCCTAGTAAGCCGGAGTTAGGGAGTCGCAGTCTGCCATT
>NZ_LWFZ01000733.1:0-3438 GCF_001635225.1 Oleiphilus sp. HI0086 | reverse complement strand
GCATATAAAGAATTATCTAAATCCAATAGTATGTATTGAGCTTGTTATATTTATTTCTCATGTTTTGTAGCAAAGTTTATTGAAAAACTATTTTTGCTACAGAAAACGTTTCTACAAACCAATCCTCTCACAGCTCAAAACCAGAGCTCAAGAAGCGCAACCGCTAACTTAGACCCCGTTATTATTTTCAACAATTCCCCCCATTTGGGTGATTGCTCTCAAATCACCAAACAATTATAAATAAGCACCCAAGCTAAAAATTTTCTGTAAATTGATCCCTGAACCTTAGTTCTTTAGAATTGCTCCCTGCGCTTAAACGACCTAAGCAATCTGACCACTAATCGATATACTTCCCTGCTTGGAGCTTCTATGACAACCCTCACGCTGTTTATCAGCGACAATTGGCTAAACCTACTAGCCATTATCTGGTTTTTAGTTTGCTTTAATGGCTATATGAAATACGCCAGTGCTCGAAGCTACCGAAGCACCGAAGACTCTCCGAGCCTTGCATCCGAACTTCACCAGTATCGGTTTCAGTGGATGCTCCGGGTCCTGACTAGAGAAATGAGAATCGCTGACAATGCTGCAATTGCGAACCTTGAAAAAGGTGTTTCTTTTTTTGCATCAACGACCATGCTTATTCTCGCTGGCTTAATAACCATCTTAGGCTCAACTGAAAAAGCAATACACCTCATAGAAGGGCTCCCCTTCGCAGTCCCCACCGATCGCTCGGAATGGGAGATCAAAGTCATTACGTTAATTTTTGTTTTTGTCTATGCCTTCTTCAAGTTTACCTGGAGCTTACGCCAATATGGTTTTGTAACCATTATGGTTGGCGGGGCGCCAACCCCTAGTGAAGACTGCAGTAATGAAGAGAGGGAGGCGCTTGCTTCACGCATGGCTTCCATGGCCTCCATGGCCGCTAACAACTTTAATAGTGGCTTACGCACTTACTATTTCTCTATCGCCATGCTGACCTGGTTTATCAACCCATGGGTATTTATGGTCGCCAGCACCCTTATTGTCTTTATTCTATTTCGTCGTGAATTTAAGTCATCCACACTTAAAATCCTGGTGGGTAAAGAAGAGCTGTCTCAAGCAATGCGCTAAAACTCAATAAAAAACAAAAAGTCACAAGTCTATTCTTTACCGATCGCGGGCTTTTTCTATACTCATTAGAACAAATATAAAACAAAGGCAATTGACGCTTAGGAGTTACAGGAATGTCTTTAGAATCGCTATTTAAAGGAAGCCCAAATTTACCCAACATCCCGAAAGTGGTGCAAGAACTGATCAAGCAGTTTAATGATCCTCATTCCAATGTTGATGAGATTTCAAAAAAAATACAGATGGACCAGGTCCTTTCTGCCAAAATTATGCGTCTAGCCAATTCCGCGCGCTATGGTGCAGGACGTAAGATCGCCTCAATCGACTCTGCAGTTGTGATGCTCGGCATCGATACCCTGAAAACCTTAGTCGTTGCCTCTGGTATTACTGGTGCTTTCCAAGACATCCCGGGCTTTGATAAAAAACAGTTCTGGCGTGATAGTTTCATGATTGCCAGCATCAGCAAGCTAATTGCTAAACACACTGACTCAGACCCTGAAACAGCCTTCACAATCGGCATGATGCGTAACATCGGCGAGCTACTAATTCATATTTATCATGAAGAGTCTGCCGTTAAAATTGACAAGCTAGTTGAATCAGGCGCTAATCGAATTGACTTACAAGACAACCAGTTTGGCTATGACTTCACGCAAGCAGGCTCGGAACTTGCCAAACGCTGGAACTTCCCAACAGAAATTGTAAATGGAATACGTCAACAGGCTGCCCCTAACGACTTTGAAGAGTATTCCGCTTATTCAAGCATCGTTTACTTGGCCGACTACTTAAATGAAGCGTTTAAAGCCGAGCAAGAAAAGCAAGAAATTTTATCTCAGTTCCCGGTGGACATTGCTAAGCCAATTGATATCAATCTGGTATCTTTCTTCGAAGAGTTAGTTGAGCTTGCAGAAGCGGAAGATGATATTGAAGAGTTATTGAAAGACTAAGTCAGATAATCTCTCAAAAAGCGCTCATTTGAGCGCTTTTTCTTTGCCTAATAGAAAACCGAAAAGATCATTTTTTTGAATCGGCTACCATTAAAAACCATAACCTAAAGAAACATAAGAGGTTTCATCCATATGTAAGGCTATCAACTGGACCACCCAAAAACGCAAACCTAGCTCTAGACCTAAGCCTTCAATCTCGTTCTCATGCTGTCGTAGATTATCCTTGTCCAATATTAAATAAGACAAGCCCATATCAACTCCCATCAAAGAGAAGCCACTGGTGTAACTGAGGTTAATCTTTTCACCAAAATGCCCAAAACCACCTCGTAAAGTGATTCCTTCGTGCGCTGCACCCTGACGTTTAAAAAATGACATTCCCATATAATGGGTACGGCCAATCAAGTTATCATCAACAACATAGGTATAACGAGGCGTCCACCCCTCCAGGTCAGAGATATTTTTCCAGGAGAAGTCCTCCACACTTAAGTCGTCGAGCCCTAAGTGTTCCAACTTGAATTCAGCAAAAGCCAGTACCGGCGTAAGAACAAGAATCAGAGTAAGCAGTAGTTTTTTCATAAGATCTATTAGTGCATCCTTGACGCTAGCAAAGCCAGGGCGACTTAAATGCAAACGCTTTAAGCCAGCAACCCGAAACAACAAAGACTGAAAGACTACTATATAGTGAAGCCCTAAACCAAGAAGCAGCCACTCTAATTTTGAAGCAGTCGAAGTTTTAATAAGCATTGAGAGGGAAAACGGTAAGATTCAGGCAAAAAAAATCCCGGACAATGTCCGGGATAAATAAGTACACATGAAATCTAAACCTAAATTGAAGAAAGACGGGCCTGAATCGTCTCACCTAAATTCGATATAGTAATCATAGCCAATAAGTTATGAGCGGTCTGTTGGTAAACAATTGCAAAATGTAACGAATTGTTAACGTCTTCTATATTAATTTACTTGGTTTTATGGCAGAGAATAACGATAATGGTCGTTTCTTCTATTTGTGATAGACCTTCCATTATGGAAATAGAGCAGCTATTTACTCTAATAAAAAGCTTGACCAGCCAATCGAACATTAGAGAACTTGTCACAGCACTCGATGACATTCTTATCAATAATTTCGAACGCGTCGATTTGTCAGTTTATGAGCTACAAGCTACACGGCGCTCCAATCATAAAACGACCACTCTTATCGGCATAGAGTGTAGCGGGAAGTCCAACGACATCTATTTAAATAACGACATGGACATGCTGTCGGCTTATATTTCTAAAGAAGAGGTATACAAGGTTGAAAGCAGAACGCGTTTTAAAATCGTCATTCCGGTAGTGTTATATGACAAAAGCGTGTCTCACCTGGTTGTTTTGCGCCACCGCTACGAGAACC
>NZ_LWFZ01000732.1:0-5890 GCF_001635225.1 Oleiphilus sp. HI0086 | reverse complement strand
TACAAGGTGGATAGGTTTATGTTTTCCTGGGCTGAAAACGTTCTTAATGATAACCCACTTTCAAGCCACTTCTTAACAATGGCTTCTTTAAACTCTTTTGAATAATGCTTCACTCATATTCTCTTACCGCCTCCTATTCAATTATTAAAAATTAACAGAGGCGACAACTATCCTGACACAGGGGGTTCTGAATCAGCTTCAAAACAAAATCTATAACTCATACTATGAACAAACTTCTTATCCAATGCCTTGATCTGGCACAAAGACTTATTAATACCTGATAATTCCGCCAATAAATTTACATTATTTTTAAGCTCGTAACTCTGCAGCTGGTGTTTTTTTGAACTACACTTAAAAGATTGCTTTGGCCTTCCAAATACGCGGCTATTACCTTTAACCAGTAGACTTTTAACTTTGAATAACATAACAAAGAAAGCAAGCAACGCCCACGTACAGATATTGCCCAGTATAGCGCTACGGGTTGCTAGAGGCACATCAACCGTCTCGTTATTCTTTCTTCTGTATCTGAGTATGTTGATTGGCTCCACAAGCGCTTACGCAGATGAGCATCTCAGCCCATCACTCAAAAATGTCAGTATACAACTGAAGTGGAAACACCAATTTCAATTTGCAGGATTCTACGCAGCCCTGGAAAATGGCTATTACCAAGATGCCGGTTACAACGTCGAGATCAGAGCTGCCGGTCCTGATATAAACCCCATCACAGAAGTGCTTGAGGGTAAGGCTGATTATGGCATAGCCAATGCTGAGCTTGTGCTCTATCACCTGAACGGCAATCCTCTCGTCGCATTAGCAGCCATTATTCAACACTCGCCAATCGTATTGATGACTTTAAAGAAGAATAATCTGCTAACTCCACAAGACTTAATCGGTAAACGCGTGATGTACCCAGAGGGACATTACGGTTCAAATACGTTAGGACTGTTAAAGAAAGAAGGGATTAATGAGTCACAAATTGAGTCGGTGCCCTTATCCTACAATATTCAGGATTTAATCGATGAAAAAGTCGATGCAATGGTTGGTTATATAACCGATCAACCCTTCCAGCTGAGACAAAGAGGTGTCGAATACAACCTTATAGACCCTCGTGTTTACGGAATAGACTATTACGGAGACGTGTTATTTAGCACAGAGTCTAAAGTTGATGAGCATAGCGATGAAGTGAAAGCCATTAGAAAAGCCAGTATTGACGGCTGGCGTTACGCTATTGAGAATCCAGATGAGCTTATTGAGCTCATCAAGAATAAGTATCAATCAGAACTCAGCATTGAAGAACTCCGCCATGAAGCTCAGGAGACCATTCGTCTAATCGTTCCCAAACTGGTGGATCTGGGACACATGAACCCAGGAAGGTGGCAGCACATCGCTGACTCGTTTACCGATCTTGGCATGAGCACTGGCGAATTGAACCACGAGCGTTTCATTTACTCTCCTGAACTAAATGAAGCCAGCCAACTGACGCGTCAGGTACTCCAAGTTTCCAGTATTATATTTGTTATTGGCGCAGCCTTTATTTCAATCTTATTCTATGTCAATAAAAACCTGAAACGCGCTGTTAGTGAGAAAACAATGTATCTCACCAAGGCTAATCGGGAATTAATTGTTTATACTAAACAATTAAAAGACAAAGAGGATGAGCTGCATACGCTCAACACTGAGCTTGAGAAACGAATAATTTCCAGAACAGAAACCATCAACAAAATAAACTACGAACTTACGGAAGAAATAAATCAGCGTAAAAAGCGTGAAGTATCACTGCAACTCTTATCCCAAGCGATTGAGAGTAGTGATAGTACAGTATTAATTATAGATAAGGAGCACACAATTAGTTATGCCAGTAAGGCATTTCTAAAGCTTACTGGTAGCTGTGATATGAAGCTGGAGGGGCAGCCAATTTCGATACTGGAAAACAAACTTTCCCTTCCCCCGATCTCCTCTCAGGAGTTGAGTACACAAAGCTTATCGCCTAATACCGAAGGTCTGATTCAGAGTAAACTCAAGTGCACCGATGCAAATGGTGACACGCATTGGATGAAGACCAGTATTTCATTGCTTAAAAGCCATCCCTATCAAGAAACCTCAGAAATATCTCACTATGTGATTACTTTCGAAGATATCACCGATATCAAGAATCATCACGATGAAATGGAACGTATGGCTTTATACGACCCGCTGACAGGTCTAGAAAATCGGGTACTATTCCAGAAGAGGCTCGAGTCAGCAATTCAAAATGCCAAACGTAATATGGTAAAAGCTGCATTGTTGTTTATTGATATAGATAACTTCAAAACCATTAATGACTCCCTAGGTCATCAGGCCGGTGACGAGATTCTAAAATCCGTCGCCAAGCGCTTGAATGAGCATGTAAGGCAAAACGATAGCATTGCTCGTATCAGTGGTGATGAATTTACAGTCTTACTAAGCAACATTAAGAATTACGAAGATGCCAGTAAAGTAACACAGAATATAATCAACTCTTTTGAATCTCCCGTGATCATCGACACTCAGGAAGTCTTTATCACCGCGAGTATTGGCATTAGCGTCACCCCTGAAGACTCGCTTAATGACACTGACCTTATTAATAATGCCGACATCGCTATGTATCAGGCAAAGCAAAGCGGCAGAAACAATTATCAATTCTTCTCTGAAGATATGAACAACGAGATCCGCTATAAAATAAAGACAGAAAAGGAAATTCAGCACAGCATTGAAAACCAAGACTTCTTTTTGGTTTATCAGCCGATTCTCGATTTAAAAGATCAAAGCATTTCAGGCGTAGAAGCATCTCTACGCTGGCAATACACTGAAGAAGATATTCGTATGCCCGATGATTTTATCTCGATAGCAGAAAATGCAGGCAGCATTATTCCTCTCGGTAACTGGGTGCTAAAACAGCTTGTAAAAGATATCCAAAGACTACTTAAAGAAGGCATCAAAGATATTAGCTTTAGTGTCAACATATCGCCTAGACAACTTAAAGACCGTTACTTTGTTTCTGAAGTACGAGCGCTATTTTCCGAACACCCGAACTATATTAAATACCTGCATTTCGAGGTAGTTGAAAAGTGCTTCGTTGACCAAAAGCCCGAAGTGATTGGTCGTCTAAAAGAACTGAAAGATATGGGCGTTCATATTATCATCGATCGTTTTGGTTCAGGCTATGCGTCAATGAGCTACTTGAAACAAGTTCCGGCTCACGCCTTAAAAATAGACCAACGCTACCTTAATGGTCTCCCTGAAAATCAGGCAAACACTAACTTTAGCAATGCAATTATTAGTATGGCTCATCAGATGAAACTTTCTGTTACTGCTGATGGCGTTGAAAATGATTTACAGCTTGCACACTTAAAAAGCCATGGCTGCGACTACGCACAAGGAAGTTTATTCCATGAAGCAATGAAGCTCGAAGCCTTGCTAGAGTATCTCTCTAGCCCACATAAAAAACCGAAAAAAGCTAGCCTGAATTAACAAGAGGAAAGTCTTGTCAACCCGCGACGGGTACGGCACCAGGCTAGCAAAATAAGACCCTGAAGTCTTATTAACGGCTTATAGTTATGTGTCAGACTTTAGAACTTCATTCCAACCCACGCCCACATTACGGACTTATCAGTACCGCCAGAAGGTGCCGAGTAATCAGCATACTTCAGGCCTCCGCTATAGGTTTTATTAAACTTTTTGACTGCCAAAAGATCTATCTCTCTACCCGCGTCAGCACTGCCTTCATCGGTCTCAAAATCATGGTAAACACCCACCAGTTTTACACCAGCGAACTTACCTGAGACTGAAGCATAAGTGTCTACAACACCATTACCGCCACCCGCACCAAACAAGGACTGACCTAGAAATGCATCAGCCCAACCTTCAAACTTATGAACAGTTGCTAAAGGTGTCGCGAACGACTGATTGCCGTCGTCAGATCCTAAGGACGAATACCCAAGCTTGCCTGTCACTCCTGACGCAGTTAGGCCAACCTCAGCCATCATATAATCCATACTGGCATCTTTCGTTTCATTATCTTGCGAAGCATACTCTAGAGCATATGAAACTTTCAGATCTTCACCTGCTAATGTTGAGCCGGTAAAACTTGCACCAATTGTTGATAGCTCATCCCAACCATCTGCGGCACCATAAGGCTCTCCTGAGATCTCATAGTTGTATACCACAGCTTTACCAAAGGGAGTTTGGTAAGCAACATTTAATAGTGTTATATCAGTATCAGCGACATCCGCAAAGGCACCTGAGTTAATTCGGTTTACTTTATAAATATAGGATGCATCTAAAGTAAGACCTTCAATTGGCTTAACCGTAACTCTCGCCGCATCAAAAGTCTGGCGATCTTGGCGCCAACCAACATGACCTACATGACGCTGACCGTCCAAGGCAATCACTTGACGCCCTAGTTTTGCTGTCACCATGTCATTCTTATATTGAATAAAGCCTTGATCGAGCTCAGTTACTTCTGAGTCTAGAATTAATGCATCATCGTCCGCTTCTTCAATCCCCAAAACTTCACGACTATCTTCAAACTCGACCAGTGCAGTAAAGCCTTTGAATTCTGCCGTTTTGTATCCGATTCTCGTACGTAGGGTTAAGGCATCTGAATCAGTGTCATTGCTTCGGTCGTCACTTTCATATCGTAAACGCAAGTCACCATAGGCTTTACCACCTGTAATCGCCTCAGTAATCGTTTCTGGTGCAGCGACAACGCTACTCGAAGCAATGATCGTAGCGATTGCTGTGCTTAATAGGCTAATTGAACGTTTTTTCATTTACATCTCCTAGTTACTTTTTTAAAGGCCAAGCATAAGTCAGTCATTCTTTGTTTATGCTGTGACCCTCGCTATAAATATGGCTTTACTAATTCTTAAGGCATTAAAAAAGCGCTCACAAACAATGCGCTGTGAGATAACTACTGAGCCTCTACTCAACAGTTTTCTCGTGTCGCATTACTTGTGAACGCCGTTGTCCACCTACCCCCTATGTTTACGCCATTGTAAACGGGAGTAATGATTAACTTGTCTTACGCTGCCGCAATACCTGAGGCAGCTTTAGTTTTTTTTACTGAGGCACTAATCGGTTCAACTTTTCGTTGTTTTTCGTACAGGAACTTTAGAACTTCTGATCGAAGGTGAACGTATTCTGGGTCTTCTGCTAAGGCCAATCGATCACGAGGGCGTTCAAGACCAACATCTAATATTTCACCAATCGTTGCCGCTGGGCCATTAGTCATCATGACAATTCTATCTGACAGCAAAACTGCTTCGTCAACATCATGGGTGATCATAATAACGGTATTATTCAGCTCATTCTGGATCTCCATTAAGGAGTCTTGCATATGCGCCCTGGTCAGGGCATCTAGCGCGCCAAATGGCTCATCCATTAACAAAATCTCTGGCTGCATCGCCAAAGCACGAGCGATACCCACACGCTGCTTCATACCCCCTGATATTTCGTCAGGACGCTTATACATAGCGTGATCCATATGAACCAAGTGAAGATTATGTTCTACCCACTCTTTAGTTTCTGCTTTTGACTTAGTTTTTCCGAATACTTGCTTAACGGCCAGCTCAACATTTTCATACGCCGTCAACCACGGCAATAGAGAATGATTTTGGAAGACAACGGCTCGCTCAGGTCCTGGTTCTGTCACTTCTTTGCCGCTAAGAACTACACCGCCATTGGTTGCCTGATGTAGGCCAGCGACAACGTTCAAAACGGTTGACTTACCACAACCCGAGTGTCCGATAAGCGATACAAACTCGCCCTTTTTAATTTGTAAACTCACGTCCTGCAGCGCTGTGAACGGCCCCTTTGGTGTCGGAAAGACCATATCTATATGACTAATATCTAATAATGCGCTCATAATTCT
>NZ_LWFZ01000731.1:0-14405 GCF_001635225.1 Oleiphilus sp. HI0086 | reverse complement strand
CATCACGGGTAATGCCGGCGTTATTTACAACGATCAAAGGCGGACCATAAGCTTGAGTGACCTGTTTGATGCCTTCTGTGACCGACTCTGGGTCTGACACATCCATCTTAATGCCGTCACCGTCCAAGCCCCACTTTGAGAAATAATGCGAAATTGACGAGGCACCATCTTCTGTTGTGGCAGTACCAATAACCGTTAAGGACTCATCCATGGCCAACTCTTTAGCAATCGCCTGACCTATTCCACGGCTTGCGCCCGTGACTAACGCCACCTTCTTTTCCATTGCCATTTTCCTGTTCTTTATTTTGGTATTTTAACTTGGTGCGCACCGCGCACCCTATACAGCATGTTTAATCTGATAAACCGGAAACTACTTTTTCAAGACTACTCACGTCTGACATAGCCATCGTGTTAACCGTTTTATCAATTCGTTTATTTAAGCCCGCTAGCACCTTACCAGGACCACATTCAACGAAAGTGTCGGCACCTAGCTCAATCAGCTTAGTGACCGATTGTGACCAAAGTACGGGGCTATGCAAATGAGCCAATAAATTTGTCTTTAGCTCTTCCAGGTTTGTGGCTACCTGAGCATTCACATTTTGCACAATAGGAATACCGGGTTCTTTAAATGTCAGTTTCGACATTGCATTTGCCAACTCTTCACCTGCAGGCTGTAACAAGTCACAATGGCAAGGAACACTTACAGGAAGCTTCGCAGTACGACGAGCGCCTTTTTCTTTTGCGATAGCCATCGCCCGGTCCAGCGCATCGGTCGCACCCGATATGACGATCTGACCAGGAGAGTTAAAGTTTGCCGGCGCAACAACTTGCCCTTGGGCTGCCTCTTTACAAGCCTCTTTAGCTTTATCATCATCAAGCCCCAAAAGAGCAACCATACCGCCCTCACCTAGAGGAACCGCTCCCTGCATAAGCTTACCACGAAGGTTAACGAGCTTAACCGTCTCTTCAAAATCCAGTACGCCGCTAGCGATCAAGGCCGTATATTCACCCAAGCTATGCCCACACACATAGTCTGGACGGATGTCAGAGTTTTCTATCCAGGTACGCCACATCGCAACACTTGCCGTTAATACAATAGGCTGAGTAATTTCCGTCTGGTTGATCTTATCTTCAGGCCCATTTAGCGCAATATCTTGAAGATCCTCTCCAATTGCTTCAGACGCTTCAGTAAAGGTTTTTACTGCTAATTCTGACTGCGCCAAGAGATCTGACATCATTCCAATTGACTGAGAACCTTGACCGGGAAACATAAAGACAGTTGTCACAAAATTCACCTTTTAGATAGTTTGACTTGGATATTCAAATAATTAGCGACGCATAGCCACCAAGACCAGCGCTATAGCAAAACCTTTTCCAGCTCGCTATTAATCAGCTCCGGCAGATTAGCTTCCGCCTCTTTATAGGCAAGATCAATCGCTTGCTCAAAAGACTTCGCATTAGCATGCCCGTGACTTTTAACCAAAACGCCTTGCAGACCAAGGAAGATGGCCCCATTGTGAGTGTCTGGGTCTAGCTGCTTCAATGTCTTTGCCAGCAAAGGCAGCATGAGACGACCCAGCAACTTCCGGTACCATGACTCTTTGAAAAAGTCTTTTATACCGGAAAGCAGAATTTTGGCAGCACCCTCGGCACTTTTTAGCGCCACATTGCCAACAAAGCCATCACAAACGATAACATCTGCATAGGAACGAAAGATATCGCCGCCTTCAGCAAAGCCGATATAGTTGAGCGCTTCACTTTCTTCTATTAACGAAGCGGCTAACCTAACCTGCTCATTACCCTTAATACTTTCACCGCCAACATTTAACAGTGCCACCCGGGGATTTTCAACGCCTTTGGTAATTTTTGCTAATACTTGGCCCATGATTGCAAACTGAAGAAGATGTTCGGCCGAACTATCAACATTTGCACCTAAGTCCAGAACGAAACAGCCACCACCTTGAGAAGGAAACATTTTAGTAATCGCGGGCCTATCTATACCGGGAAAGGTTCCCAGTATTGATCGCCCTAACAACATCAAAGCACCGGTATTTCCTGAGCTTACACAAGCTTGAGCTTGACCAGACTTGACCAGTTGGAGTGCCACAGCCATCGAGGAATCTTGCTTACTGCGCAGCACACGAGAAGGACGGTCATCCATAGAGACAACGGTTTCGGCGTGAACAATCGATATTGATGGATTTTCTGGGTAGGAGTGCAACAAAGCCTCCAATTCAACCTGTTTTCCAACAAGGATGATATTGAAGGCTTTGCTTTGGCAGCTGGCTGCCGGAGACGCTTGAGAAGCATCATTTGACTGAAGCTTTTCAAGATAGGCAAAAACAGCAGGGACAACAACCTGAGGGCCATCATCGCCACTCATTGCATCAACTGCAATGGTGATTCCTACAGACATTTCGCCGTCTTCAGAAACTAGTATTTACGTACTAGTCTTCTAATGTCTCAATTACTTTCTTGCCACGGTAGAAACCGTCAGCAGAAACGTGGTGACGCAAGTGCTTCTCACCTGTAGTTGGATCTACAGATAAAGTTGCAGTGCCTAGCGCGTCATGTGAACGACGCATGCCACGTCTTGAACGAGTTTTCTTACTTTTTTGAACAGCCATATTTGTTCTCCCGCGGGTATTTCAAATCAATTGATGAGCTTAGCTCACCGATTATTTCTTTAAATTCAGTTCTGAAAGCACGCTGAAAGGATTCTCTTTGGTCTCTTCGACCTCACTTTCAACACTCTCTTCAATATCACCTTCGTTATACTCTTCAGGTTCGCAATCATCATGATAAGCGAACATTGGCAAACTCAGGATCAATTCTTCTTCTATCACATCCAGTAAAACAAGCTTTTCATCTTCCACCAATAAAGGTTCATAAACACGCGGAAGGTTTTGCGCTTGCTCGTCACTCATTACAATTCCGAGCTGAAACTCAGAACTTATTGTCTTTTTGACCGGATGTAAGCAGCGCTGGCAAAGCAAGTTCAATTCAGCTGAAAGCTTGCCCTTCAATATACGCAGCCTTTGCTCATCCCGTCCAAATTCCAAGTCAATATTAACGACACCCTCAGAATCCACTAACATTGAAGTCAGCCTAGACATGAGATGTACCGCTATATGCCCCTGCAAATCCTTATTCTGGTCTGCATATTTAAAGGGGTCGAGCGTCTTGGGTAACGAGTGATCAGACATAAGCGCGCAATTCTAGGGCCGAAGACCTGTATTGTCAAAGGAAATAAGTGTATTTTTGACATTGATTTAAAAAGACAAGCGCTTTTTGTTGGCCACTGCGCTTTAGCAATGCAACTTCCTGCAATACAAGGATATCTATGGACATCGTACTCGCCTCTTCCAGCACCTATAGAAAGGCGCTTCTAGAAAAAATAATTCAGCACTTCAAGTGTGCATCTCCTGACATTGATGAGTCTCACCTCCCTAATGAAAACTATAAGGAAATGGCCGAGCGTTTATCCATAAGAAAAGCGCAAGCACTGGCTGCATCCCACCCTAATTCGCTAATCATTGGCTCTGATCAAGTCGCATGCTTGGGCGAGCAAATACTTAGAAAACCCCTAAATAAAGAACGCAATCTTGAGCAGCTAACACTCTGCCAAGGCAAAACTGCATACTTTTATACAGGCTTGTGCCTGCTCAATACGAAGACCGGCAAATATCAAAGCGCTGTTGAAAGCTACGCCACCAAATTTCGTAAGCTAAATGAGCAGCAGCTAATCAATTATATAGAACGCGAACAAGCCTATGATTGTGCGGGAGGCTTTAAAATGGAAGGCTTGGGCATATCGTTATTTGAGTCTATTGAGGGCAAAGATCCAAACATACTGATTGGACTACCTTTGATTAGGCTAATCGACATGCTCGCTAAAGAAGGCGTATCTATCCTTTAGCGCTTTTCAAGAATCACATTCATTCGGGTTTGCAGCACCTTTATATAACCCTTCGATAGCGCCATAGAAACCGCTGGGCTTAGTGCTGCATCTTTATGCTGCTCTAGCTGCAGGTATTTGGGCCAGGCAGCTTCTTCTGCGTGATTTAAGAAGCTTTCCAACACAGGAAACTCGAAACCTTCAATATCCATTTTAAGCAGCTCGAGTTTGTCAATATCAGCAAGCGCCAAAATCTCACTAATAGTCAAACCCTTTACATCAATTGAAGTGCTGACTCTCTCAGGGTGCTCAACCCCTTCCGACAAAGAATTACAACCTTGGTTCACCTCATCGAGATAGAGTTTAACCAATGAGTTTTGCGGGCTAGCCGCAAGCTGCAAACACTTACAGCGAGATTGAAGCTGATTAAATTCGACATGCCGCTGCAAGCGAGCAGCGAGCTCTGGGTGCGCCTCTACAGCAACAAGCTTTAGGTCTTTCCGCTCCCACGCAAGTAGCAAACCATAACCGCCGATATTCGCACCTACATCTAGAACTGTAGCCCCATCACTCAAGACGGACGCCAAAAAACGTCGCTCCTGGCCATCGAGCAAGCCAGGCATAGTTAATAAGCGCTTATCGGATAAGTTTCCTTTGGGAAACAACCTGAACTTTAAACCTTCTACCTGAACATCGATAGGTGATTGCTTGCGCATCAATACAGGCTTTCGCATTAGAAAGGCTAGACGCTTAGCAAACCAGTTATTGACCGGTAATTGGTGACAAATACCGAGCAAAGCCTGACACCATGAAGGTAAACGATACCTTCCGAAAGGGAGATTATTCATAGAAAAAGGTCAATTATTTCGTTTCAACATTTCGCCAAGTAGGAGGAATAGCCAAGAGTCGCCCCCTGCTACCCCTCTGCGAGGCACAGCAGCCCCTACTTATAACATTTATGATTCCTTAGATCCTTCCTTTTCTGGCTTAGCCGGCTCTTCCTTTTTGCTGTCACCAATTATTGATTTACCCGGACATACCTTAAATACCGGGCAAGACTTACAACCAGAAACCATTGCGATTGGACATAGTGTCATTTTCTCTCTCCATCTTTTTTATAGACTCTAATCACTTGAGCCCTTATGAATCTTAATAATTTTGAATTGTTCTTTTCTTACTGTAGCTCGAGAGACTGAAAAGCCTCCCACTCCTGCCATACCGGCAGAACACTTTTTGGCAATGAAGGAATACGCCCAAGTTCAGCCCAGCGATATTCAGGCGAATGAAAGTCACTACCGATTGAACCTTTCAACCCCATTCGCTGACACAAATCACTAAGCATCCCGACTTCCCCTTGCTTCTGCCCTGAGGTAACTACCTCAATGCCTTCGCCTCCCTGCGCTTTAAATTCTACCAACATATTGCGCAGCTTAGTCAGGGTCATATTGTATTTTCTGGGGTGGGCAACGACAGCACTCCCCTTTGCGTTAACAATACTATTTACCATGTCTTTTAGCTCTGGCCATAAACTTTTTACATCGCCAACCTTCCCCGCACCCAGATACTTTTTAAAGGCTTCGTTATGATCGCTAACATAAGCTAGGTCAATCATCGCCTGTGCAAAATGAGGTCGGCCAGGGATCCCTGACTGAGTCAAAGCCCGAGCAGCATCTAACAGGCCTGGAAAGCCTTTTTTTTCTAGTTTTTCTGCAATTAGCTCTGCGCGTTGATGACGTGACTGTAACTGCTTTGCTTCAATTTCCTGCATCAAGCCCGAATTCAAGTCATAGTTGTAGGCAAGAACGTGGATGGTAAAGTTTCCCCAAACACATGAAAGCTCGATTCCGGGCACCATTGAAATCCCTTCAACATTTGCTGCGTCAAAAGCTTCTTGCTGACCGGCGACGGTATCGTGGTCAGTTAGAGACAAGAGTTTCACACCATTTGCCGCAGCCCTTTGAATAAGCTCTGTAGGGCTCAAACTGCCATCCGATGACAGGCTATGGCAATGTAAATCTATTGGCGAACGGTTCATAACTCTCCACGATTATCTAAGGTTGGTGTCATTCAGGTTTAATAAAAGCATGTTATGTAAAGATGGTAAGTTTGAACCTTCACAGTTTCCACATATAATCACCAACCTGTAAGCTTATTCACGTACTATTTGTACAACCTTTTAATACGGAACAACGCAATCACCTTATGAGCGAAAATACTATCGACACCTCAACACAGCCAAAGAAGCCTGCACAAAAACAGCAAACCAGTCATTTGTTACTTGAGCTCGCAATCTGCGTTATTTTACCTACCGTTATTCTAAAATATCTGAGCGGCGATGATAGCCTGGGACCTGTATACGCACTAATTTTTGGCCTTTCCTTCCCACTACTCTTTGGTATTTACCAGTTCATCAAAGAGCGAAAATTCGGATTCATCCCAGCGTTAGGCTTTATTAGCATTCTACTCACCAGCGGCATTGGCCTATTGGAACTCGATGCAAAATATATTGCAATCAAAGAAGCCAGCATACCATTGATCATTGCTATAGGTACGATTGTTTCACTAAAAACCAAGTACCCCTTGGTCAAAACATTTATTTATAACGACAAGATTCTGCAAATTGATAAGGTCGATGAAGCTCTCGACAAAAGTAATAACCAAGGCGCTTTTGAACGTGTCTTAAAAACAGCCACTTATATACTAGCGGGCTCTTTCATGCTTTCCGCTGCTCTAAACTATGCATTGGCAAAGTACATAGTCGTCAGCCCTTCGGGAACTGCCGAGTTCAATGACGAGCTTGGTACAATGAACCTGCTTAGCTACCCGGTTATTACAATACCCTGCGTCATCGTGATGATATACGCAATGCTCTACCTCTTTAAGCACATAAAACGATTAACGGGCTTGGATTTTGAAGACATCATCCATCAATAGCCTTAGAATGCTTTAATTAGTCTACGACCAAACATTGAAACAATAGAGAAACACATGTACTACGCAATTATCTCCCAGGATATCGAAAATAGTTTAGAAAAGCGCAAATCTGCAAGACCTGCTCATTTGGCAAGACTAGAAGAACTAAAACAACAAGGCCGCTTATTTGTTGCCGGCCCACACCCTGCGACTGACTCGGAAGATCCAGGTGAAGCAGGTTTTACAGGAAGTTTGGTAATAGCAGAGTTTGGTTCTTTAAACGAAGCCCAAGCATGGGCAGACCAAGACCCTTACGTTGCAGCCGGCGTTTATGAAAACGTTACGGTTAAACCATTTAAGAAAGTTCTACCTTAGTTAGAACACTTATCAAGCGACCTAAACCGGGGCTAACGCTACTGACTTTACGACTCGTTGTTTAAAACGGGCTTACTACGAAATACAGGATACAAATCGTGAAAACATCATTCCTTTCAAAGATCGCGGCCTCTATATGCTTACTCGCGTTGGCTATCAGCTCTGCATCAGCTGAAACTATGTACATAGACGACACCCTTTTAGTTCCCTTACGCAGCGGCGAAGGAGTCGGGTTTAGGATTGTCCACAAAGGACTTAAGAGCGGCACCAAGCTGGAAATTATTGAAAAGCTGAGCTCTGGCTACGCACACGTTAAAACGCCAAGCGGCATAGAAGGCTATCTGCCTTCTAGATATCTAACGGCGCAGCCTATTGCTAAAGTTAAGCTAGCCCAAGCTAATCAGGAGTTAGCTAAACTAAAAGCTAACTACGAAGAAACTCAAACTCAACTGGCCAACTTGAAAAAGAAGCACCAGAGTCTTAGCAAAGAACATACTCAAACCACTTCAGAGCTTAATGCTAATAGCAAAGAGCTAAAGAACATTAAGTCTATTTCGGCCAATGCCCTTAATCTAGATAAGCGAAATCGTGAGCTTAGAGAAAGTAATGAGCAGCTTAGAAACGAATTAGAACTGATCCAAACCGAGAATCTTAGATTAAAAGATAAGTCAGATTCTAACATGATGTTAATCGGGGGTGGCCTGGTAACACTTGGTGTAATTCTAACTTTATTAATTCCTATCATTAAACCTTCTAAGAAAAATGATAGCTGGGCGTAAAAAAGCTTATTTTTTAGGCTGCTTTAAAAACAAACACTTAGTCTATTATTTGCCCATTTCGTTCTAAAAATGAGCAACACACCATAGAAAAACTTTTGCCCCAGCGGTATCATCAAGCTTGATGCGCTGGGGTGAATTTCATCCGCATCAACTTATTACTAGAATCTTACCAATTGCTAATAGTCGAATATCTTGTGGTTTTGCTCTTTGACAGCAACCATATTTAGACATATAAATGAAGGTGAGACATTTATCCATAAGAGGTGTTGAATAGATGAATAACCTGTATAGCCGTACCTGGGATGAAAAACGCGATTTCATCAGAATGAGAGTCGATACTGAAATCACTCTAGCCGTTGATAACTCGGACATCAAAGTAAATGGTTATTGCCGTGACCTTAGTGGCGCAGGCATGTTAATAGAAGTAGAAGAAGAACTAACAGCAGGAGCAACTTGCCGGACATCGCTTCCTTCAAGCAACGATGCGTTTCCCGCTCTGGATGCAACCGTAAAAGTACTACGCTGCACACAGGTCGACGAAAATACTTTTCAAGTAGGCGCAGAAATTGTAGAAATCGCGAGTTAGGCGAAGCAATTTCATAAGCACATAAAAAAGCCCGTGAGCGTTTTTCTCACGGGCTTTTTTATGTGTTCGCTAAAGTCTCTACTAGGCTGGCATTTCCAACTTTTCAGGCGAAACAATAACACCATTATTATCGGCATAAACGTAGTGACCTGGTGTAAAGGTTACGCCACCAAAGGTGACCGGAACATTCAGATCACCAATACCACGCTTTTCAGTTTTACGCGGATTAGTGTTCATTGCCTGAACACCTAGCTGCGTCTGCCCGATCACATCAACATCACGAATGCAGCCGTAAATAACCAAACCAGACCAGCCGTTCGCAGCTGCTTTCTCAGCCAACATATCACCTAACAAGGCATTACGCATTGAACCACCGCCATCAACAACCATCACTCGCCCTTCGCCAGGTAAACCCACCTGTTCTTTGACGATAGAGTTATCTTCAAAACACTTTACCGTAACAATTTCGCCACCAAAGGCATCGATTGCACCGTAATTGTTCATCATCGGTTCCAAGACCTGAACTAAATCCGGGTACTCGTCGCACAAGTCTGGCGTAATGATTTTTGTATTGCTCAATGTTTTTCTCCTCGTTTCAATACATTAGATACACGGAGATTAACCGATTGCAGCTATATTCGTCCATCGCAAAAGACAATTATTCCTCGCCAAGCAGCCGCTCGATATTCAAGTCAACAACACTCTCCCCCAAGCTTACATTCAAACTTCCATCCTGAATCATCACAACGAGCTCCATCGTTCTTTCGACATGCGCAAGCAGTGGCTCGATATCAGCCATCTCTGCACGCAAGACAGACAAATTAGCTATACGCTTCAAATCCTTTGCTAACCCGTCGAACCAGGGGGCAACCTTTTGTCCGCCATAAGCCAATACAACAACTTTATCTGAGCGACCTGAAGCTTTACGGATACGTTTTAAATCAGGTAAGCCCAAGTCGATCCACAACTCTATTTCGTCGGATAAAGACTTGAGCCAGATATCCGGCTCATCATCAGTCGATAAACCCTTGGTAAAACTTAGCGCTTCATCTGCATACAATGAAAAAGCAAGCAAACGAAGCAACATACGTTCAATGGTTTCAGATGGGTGAAGTGCAACATTAAGCGAGTAGCTTTGGTAATGATCTCGATCAAAGTCACTTAGTTGCAAAGTAACTTTATAGATCGTGGACTTCAGCGCCATGGTATCCCCAAGATTCGTTAATAAATAAATGGGCATACTACACAGATATGAAATATTCCGCACAAATTAAATTGCTACAATCTCCACTACCAAAAAATTCGGCCACCTAAATTAGATGATCATACTTATGCGACTGACAATTCTAGACATAATAGAACAAAAAGCGTACAACTGTACCTCGAACTTAGTAGGAGGTCACTATGTCTAAAGGGATGAACAGCGAAAGCCCTATAGCAGAATCGCAAACAATCGCTCAGAAAGCTATTGGCTTCTTAAGCCGCCAACTTACCAATACCGGTAGCTTTGGTGTCTTTTTAGAGCCCATTATTCAGGTTTTTCGCCCAAATTGGCGTCACGGAAGAACTAGTGCTCAAGTACTCTTCATAAGAAATGAAACAGATGACATCTACACGCTGACTTTAAGGCCAGAAAAAAAATGGACTGGTTTTAATGCCGGACAATATGTACAGCTAAGCGTTGAAAAAGATGGCGCAATGCTAACACGTACCTTTAGCCTTTCCTGCTCGCCTAAACACTTTCTTCGCACAGGTGAAATCACCTTAACCATACGCGCAAATGAAGAAGGTGCTGTAACGCCATGGCTCAACCAAGCTTTGAAAAGTGGTGACACTGTTTACTTATCCGAAGCCCAAGGTGATTTCCAACTAAGCAACTCAGTAAAAGACAAAGTATTTATTGCAGGCGGAAGCGGACTAACCCCCATATTTTCAATGCTGAACGAATACCAGAGCAACGCTTGGTATAAGCAGGCTCAGTTGCTCTTTTATGTAAATAATAGCCAATCCCTATTCTTTTCCGAGCAACTTTCTCACCTTGAAGCGAAGGGTTTGCAGGTAACAACTATCTATAGTGACCACCAAGGTAGAATAGATCAGCAGCAGCTGGAAATGTTTGTAGAAGACATCAGCGAAAAAGAATTTTACGTATGTGGGCCTGGGAAAATGATTGAAATTACCCAATCGCTTCTAACGTCCAATACGGTTCCTGAAGCAGATATCCACTTTGAATACTTCGGCCAACAGCCTTTATCTCTTGAGGGAATGAATGCAGACGATGCCGATGAACTGATTCAAGTCGATTACCTGGACTCTCGAAAGCAAGTCACCTTTGACCCTCAGCAGTTTATCGAGTCTGACAAAGCTACCCTGCTGGAAATCTCAGAGAACCAAGGTTTAAAACCCGTTGCGGGTTGTCGAATGGGCGTGTGTCACCAGTGTATTTGTAAAAAGAAGACCGGGCGAGTCTTCAATACGCGAACCCAACAATATTCGGATACCGGAGAAGAAGAAATACAGCTTTGTGTTTCGGTGCCGGTTGGCAAAGTAGAACTTGAACTTTAAGAGATTAATCAGGAAGACATTATGAATCCGAACAATACTCAGAAGCCATCCCGAGAAATCTTAGACGGCTTTGCAGAAGAGCTGGACAAAGTTCGCGCAGACACCCTTAAGAAAGTGGGCGCAAGTGATGCAAAATACATTCGACGTTTAATCGCAATTCAACGCGGCAGTGAAATTGCTGGCCGAATCCTAATGGTAATGGGCTTTGTAAGCCCCCTATTATGGGTGTTGGCAGTTTTACTGTTGGCCTTAGCAAAGATTCTGGACAATATGGAAATTGGCCACAATGTACTGCACGGGCAATATGACTGGATGAATGACCCTAACATTAACTCCAGAAAATTCGAGTGGGATATTGCGGGAGACTCGGGCTCTTGGAAGCGCTATCACAACCACGAGCATCACACTTATACAAATGTTATCGGCAAAGACCGTGACTTTGGCTATGGCATATTCCGTCTTAGCGATGACCTGCCTTGGCGGCCAAAAAACCGCTGGCAGATATTCAGCTACCTAGGGCTTAGCACCTTCTTTGAAGCAGGGATTGCTTACCACGAAGTCGCTGCAGAAAGAATCTTTATGGGCAAGCGCCGCGAGACAAGTTCCCTGCCAATTAGCCGCAAGCAATTAAAGAAAGATTTCTTTAGCAAAATCGGCCGTCAAACCTTCAAGGATTACATATTCTTTCCTTTACTATGCTGGCCTGTGGCCGGGCAAGTATTACTCGGTAACTTAATTGCCAATATCCTTAGAAACCTTTGGACCTCTACCATTATCTTTTGCGGTCACTTTACCGAAGACGCTCATACCTTTACTGAAGAAGAAATTCAGGGAGAGTCACAAGGTGAATGGTATTTCCGTCAGATACTGGGTTCTTCAAATCTAGAGGGCAACAAGTTATTCCATATTATGACAGGTCACTTGAGCTGCCAAATCGAACACCATTTATATCCAGATGTGCCAGCACGTCATTACCCAGCAATGGCTGTTGAAGTTCAGAAGATCTGTGAGAAATATCAGATCCCTTACAATACGGGAAGCTTTTCAAGCCAGTATAAAACTGTTGTAGGACGGGTACTTAAATATTCCAAGCCTACTGCACAAGAAGCTATGGCTTAATACTAAGCTAAGTTTCTTTTCCTTTTACCCTTTAACGCAGCTAATGACCCCAATTGTTAGTTGCGTTTTTTTGTTGTAAAACGCTAAGCTGTTTGCGCCAGCTGGCCAGGATAAGTTATCTCTTGCTTTAAGCGTCTTACATGCAGCTCTTCGACAACCAGACTCTGCTTTTCATCTACCCCTCCACAGCAAGCCCTCAGGTATTCTAGATTTCCACTCACCTTAAAGCTCACATTACCAGATAACATTGCAGACTTAGATTCTCCCATACACTGCTCGTCAACCAAGATCGTATTCTCTCCCTGTGCATCTTTGTAGCTTAACCAAAGAGATACCGGTTTTTTCGCTGCTTGCGCCAAACTCAACCAAACCGCCGCATTAAAGGTTAACAACCTGGGTTTGGCGCTACTAACCTTTTGTTGCGCACTCGGCTTTTGCCTAAGCATCTTTAAAAAGCCCAACCTTTCCTTCGTATTATTTAAATTCTTAGGTACTCGAACATCAGAATACTCACTACGCGGCACTTCACTAAGGGTTTTCAGCATAAGTAATTTTGAAGGTATGGAAGACACAAGAAACTCCTAAATTTGATATGTTTTAAGCTTACCCTATCTACCGCCTACGCACCGCGTGTCAGTCGTTATAAAGCTTGTGCCTTAGCGCACAAGGCTACATTAGCTAATACTGAACTTACATCTCACCACTTACACTCACACAAACTTACAGAATTGACTTGGATCAACAAATGGTAACAGGAATTATTCTCACCTTGTATTAATTATCATTTATATATCTAATACCCACATTACCAGCTTAGACCGGAATCTCTAACTATGAACACAGCCCGCCCCCTGCCAGTCTTTTTCACATACCGGAAAGGCCATTCCAAGCTAGCGTTAAGTCTATTCATGTTGATAGCAATCTGTTCCAGCCACATTGCCCTTGCACAAATAAACTCTAAAGAAGCCCTAGGTGAACTACTCTACTTCGACCCAAACCTTTCATTAAACCGGACTCAATCTTGCTCTAGCTGCCATAACCCTGCGACAGGGTTTGTCGATAAGCGCACACATGACACAAGGCATACTCACCTTGAAGGAATGGTTTCGTTAGGTGACGATCAACAATCTTTTGGTGACCGTAGCGCACCAACCAGCAGCTATGCGAACCAGATTCCTATCTTTCATGTTAATAAGAAAGGAAAGCATGTTGGAGGACAGTTCTGGGATGGCCGAGCAGCAACACTGGCTGACCAAGCGAAAGGTCCTCCACTCGCAGGTATCGAAATGGGTATACCTAACAAAGAAAGTATGCAAGCACGTCTACTTGAATCGGAGGTCTATAAACAAGCCTTCTCTAGCCTATTTGGAAAAGACATATTAAGTAAACCGGGGAAGCTCTATGACGCCATGGCCGAAAGCATCGCAGCCTTTGAAAAAACCGATTTTTTCTCTCCCTTCGACTCAAAGTATGACCGCTATTTAAGAGGCGAATATGAACTTAGTAAGCAAGAAGAACTTGGAATGACCTTATTCTTCTCGCAGCAATTCACCAACTGTAACCAATGCCACCAATTACGAAGCAGCCCAACCGCGCCGGATGAAACCTTCAGCAATTATGAGTATCACAACATTGGTATACCGACAAACCTTGCTGTTCGAAAACAAAACAAGCTCGACGAAGACTATGTCGATATAGGTCTACTCGCGAACGCTCAAGTCCACGATGAAAAGCATAAAGGAAAATTCAAAACACCAACGCTTCGAAATGTCGCCGTCACCAGCCCTTACATGCACAACGGTGTTTTTAAAGAGCTTCGAACAGTTATCGACTTCTATAACAAATATAACTCCAAAAGCGCCAAGCGTCAGATAAACCCAGAAACGGGCGAAAGCTGGGATAAGCCAGAATTCCACGAAACAATCTCTTTTGAGGAACTTCAATCAGGCCCTGCGCTAGATGACAAGCGTATTGATGCGCTAGTCGCATTTTTAAAACTACTGACAGATAAACGATATGAAAGCCTAATCACTGACTAGACTATAAATCTTATTGATAATACTTATCATTTAGAATATCATCTTCGCCATATTGGTCCATTAGGTCATTTTTAAAATTAACTTTCAGGGGTTATCCATGCTTTCTCTAAAATCATCCATTAGAAACTTTG
>NZ_LWFZ01000730.1:0-17253 GCF_001635225.1 Oleiphilus sp. HI0086 | reverse complement strand
AAGCGTTCACCCTTTAATAGAGCGGTTGAGTAGGGTAAGTTGTTCGTGGGTTGAGATTAGTTTAAGCCTTCCGAGGTCGAGCCTTGATATTATACTTCAGATTGTAGGTATGGATAGCGTTAAGTGGCTTTTATTTCTTTACTAGCATATTTCTTTTTTGTTTTTGTTAGGCCTCAAGAGTTCTTTGCGCCCCTATTTGGCTTTCCTTTGGTAAAAATTTCTCTAATATTTGCTGCTCTGTTTATGTTTGCCCAGAAAAACAATCGGTTTGATGCTCCTCAGAATGTTTTTTTGGTCTTGATGATTCCCGTAATCTTGATTTCTGGAATTGCTAATGGCTGGATTGGTGGCGCAATTGGGTCAGTAACTACGTTTATCACTTCAATTTTTTTACCCTTTTTACTAATTCAAAACACTATAACTACTCTTCAAAAACAGAGAGTAGCTATGTTATTTCTCATAGGTTGTGCTTTGGTAATGGTGCATGATGGGAGTGTTCAGAAATCATCCGAGACCGGCCTAGGTTGGAGTGGAGCTGGTTTGTCAGAAAAGACAAGAATAACTTATTTGGGGATTTTTAGTGACCCGAATGATTTGGGGATGTTTTTTGTAATGATTCTTCCAATGGCTATGTACTTCTTGTTTAGAGCTAAAGCTTACCTTAAGCCAGCTTTTTGTATTGTTGTAGCCTTTATCTTGCATGGAATCTATATGACAAATTCACGAGGGGCTTTACTTGGCACTATGAGTCAACTAGTAGTTTGGTTCTATTTGAAATATGGGTTGAAAAAAAGCCTGTCTCTAGGTGCGTTTGTGCTTCCTTTAGCAATCTTTGTAATGGGGAAATTTAGAAAAATAGATTCGGAAGAGGCGTCAGCAGAAGGGCGATTAGATGCTTGGTACGAGGGGTTTCACATGTTGATGTCGAATCCAGTGCTTGGAGTAGGAATGGGGCAGTTTACCGAATATCATCATTTGACGGCGCATAACTCTTTTGTCTTGGTTTTTTCAGAATTAGGATTGCTTGGATATTTCCTTTGGATGGGGTTTATGGTTGGTTGTGTTTATTTACTACTCGTGCTCTGGTACCCAAAAATGGAAAAGAGTTTTGTTAATCATATTGATTTACAGGAGTCTGAAATAGCTCGGACTCTCACATATTCCATGATTGGATTTATGGTAACAAGCTTCTTTTTAAGTAGAGCTTATACACCACTATTGTATATCTTTTGTGGGATGCTTGTTGCCGTATACTACCGGGCTACTAAGGGACGGCGTGGAGATCCAGAGCTTCGATTTCGATATAGCTCTTTTTCATCTGTTCTTATTAAATCTACGATTGGTTCTTTAGTCGTTATTTACTTGGCAGTAAAAGTTTTGTTATGAGGCAAAAGAGTGTCTAAGGTTCTGAAGAATACCTATTACTCCTCCATAAGCATTTATTTTGAGTATTTTTTGGGGTTAGCTGTATCAATATTAATAGCTCGTACGCTGGGGGTTGATGCTTTTGGTATCTATAGTTATATGGTCAAAATAGCAGGAGTATTAATTGTATTAACTAATGCAGGTATAAGTATTGGTGCGATTAAATTTATCGCTGAAGCTCGCGCTCATAATGATCTTGATGCTATCCATGCGATTCATACTTATTTTAAACGTATTCAATTAATTAAAACGGCGTTTATATGTTTTTGTGTGGCGTTTGTTGCACTCGTGTTTCCTAGTGTACTTATTGAAAGTGAGTATCAGCATTTAATAGTATTTTTAATGGTGGTTGTGATATTCAAGAGCTCCTATATGTATAGGGTTGGGGTGCTTAAGGGGTTTGAGAGGTTTGATTATCTAGCGTTTATTGTTTTGGTTGTTGCACCAATTAATCTTATTTTAGTATTGGTGGCTTTTGCATTGGGGGCGAGTGTTTCAGAGGTATATGGAATTTTTTCACTTATTGCGTTAGTTTATTGGGGGGTCTCACAAGTATATCTAAAGAGGTTGGTCGATCCACGACTCTTGAATGCAGCTGTACTAGATCCAGTATTAAAGAGACGAATAAATCACCATCTAAGAGTTGTAACCGTCAATACAGTCTTGGGTGTTTTGGTATTGGGGCAGTGCGAAGTGATTATGCTAAAACATTTCTCTACAAATGAATCTGTTGCGTTTTTTAATATTGCTACTGTTATGGCTGGGGCTGCTATTTCTTTGGTTCCTGGTGTCTATAGTTTTTTATTGTTACCAATGATTGCTAAATCAGTTTCAGGGGCGCAGGATGATCCTGCTATTAAGATTAGTGAGGCAATGCGTTATTTATTTGTGTTAGGGGTCATGGTTGCTGTACCGAGTTTAGCATATGGAGAATTGATAGTTACTATTTTATATGGCGAGGAGTATGCTCAAGCTGGTTTAATATTTGGGCTTTTTACCTTAATGGGTATACTGACGTCTTTTAGGGATCCTATTAATGCTTACTTGTTAAGCGCGGATAAGCAAGGTCTATTATTAAAGTTTAGTCTATTTTCTTTGGTTTTGTCATTGAGCTTGAACTTGGGGTTGATATCTATCTGGAAGTTTAATGGTGCTGTTGTTGCTTATTGTTCCTTATCAGTCATATTAACAGTTCTTCTGTATGTTATTGTTAGGAGGTATTTAGAGGTGTTACCTGATATCAAGCGGATGTTGATAGCAGTATTGTCTAGCCTCTTGGCGATAGTGGTGACTAGCTCTTTGTCTGATGGTATGGGCGAGGTGATGCAGGTAGTTGTTGGCTTTTTCAGTTTTGGTGTGGCGTATCTATTATTTTTGCTTATGTTAAATGGTTTAAGTGATGAGGATTATGATATGGTTCTCAAATTGTCTAAACGATTGGGGGAATTCCCTTATGCACTAATAAAAATATTAATAGCATATAGGGTTCGCTGGTAGGAAAAAGATGTATTCATGGATTTTTAGAAATTTGTTATACCCCTTATATGAAGAACATATTTCAGGGCGTAAATCAGTACAATACATACGAGAATACCAAGAAAATAAGAGTAAAGCTCATGACGAGTTAGAGGCGATTCAATTAGCTAAGTTACGAAAGTTATTGGTGCACGCTGCCAAAACTTGTGACTTTTATCGAAGGCAATGGGATGAAATTGGTTTTGACCCTTCTGAAATTCAATCAGTAGAGGAGTTATCGCAGCTTCCTATCTTGGATAAAGATGTGGTCAGGGAAAATTATGATAGTTTTGTTTCCAGTAGCTTTAGAGGGAAGAATATTAAGAAGACTACTGGAGGTTCTTCGGGCGTCCCATTTCAGTTTGAGCTAGATGCTGAGAGCAACGAACGTAGGCAAGCCGTTATGTGGAGAGGTTACGGTGGCTTGAACGCAGGGTTGGGAGAAAAAACGCTATATCTTTGGGGAGCCAGTATTGCCCCAGTAGGGGCAAGATCTGAACTAAAAGAACGTTTATATCATGCGTTCTATAACCGGAAAATTTTAAACTCTTTCAAAATGACTCAACAAAACATTGGTAGCTATGTGGAGGTACTGAATAAGTATAAACCTCAAGCTGTAGTCTCCTATGTTAATCCTATTGTACAGTTGTCTGACTATATATTGACTAATAATATCAAAGTCGGCCCCCCCAAATCTATATTAACTGGTGCAGAGCCTTTGTATGAGTTTCAGCGAGAAAAAATTGAAGCTGCTTTTCAGGCCCCCGTATACAATACCTATGGATGTCGTGAATTTATGTTAATAGGTAGTGAATGTGAGAGGAGGCAAGGTCTTCATGTAAATATAGATCATCTTGTTGTGGAAACTGTTGATGAACAGGGTGTTGCAGCTAAGAGTGGTGACGTGCTCATTACTGATTTATATAATTATGGGTTTCCATTAATTCGTTATAGGAATGGAGATAGAGCTACTTGGCAGGACTCAAGTTACCAGTGCGAATGTGGATCTAATTTTCCTATGATTAAGTCTGTTGATGGACGAAAGCTTGATCTAGTTAAAACTTCTGACGGTCGCTCTATACCGGGAGAGTTTTTTCCGCATCTATTAAAAGACTACCGGAATATACGACAATTTCAGGTCGTTCAACATAATCTTGATTCAATTGATTTGAATGTTGTGCTTCATGATGTAGCTTTTAAACAAGAGCTGGATCATATTAAAGGTTTGGTTGAGAAAAACTGTGGTGAGCACCTGAAGGTTAATGTAAATGTTGTCGAGAATATAATGCTTACTTCGAGTGGTAAATTGAAAGTAGTGGATAGCAAAATACTATGAGATTGCTAATCCTTACAAATCTCTACCCCCTGCCATGGGAACCTAACAGAGCAACTTTTAATAAACAGCAATTTGATCGTTTAGCGAGAACGAATGATGTGTCAATTATAGTCCCAGTTTCTTGGTTAGATTATTTAATGCACAGAGCGGAAATAAAAAAAGCAAACAGTCCCAAATTACTCTACGTTTGCTATTGGTATACTCCTAAAATTCTTTACTCTTTTTTTGGTTGGTTTATGTGGCTTTCTGTCCTTATTGGACTAAATAGTCATTTTAGAGGGTTTAGGCCTGAAGTTGTATTGGGTAGCTGGGCATACCCAGATGGGTTTGCAGCAGCTCAGTTAGCAAAGCGATTTGATTGCCCTTACTATATTAAAGTTCATGGGAGTGATATTAATATATTGGCCAGTGAGGGGCGTAGGCGAAATATTATTGGTCGAATATGTGGTAATGCTAAAGGCGTATTTTCGGTGTCTAAAGCGCTAGCAACTAAACTGTCTGAGCTCGGTGTTTCTGAAGATAGGGTTTGCCAAGTTTATAATGGAGTGGACCAAAAACTGTTCTATCCATTAATGTCAGCTGATATCGATAATTGTTTTCTCTATGTTGGAAACCTCAAACGAGACAAAGGTGTCTTGGATTTGTTGAATGCATATTTTCTATATCGAGATGCAGGAGGGGATAAAGAACTGAAGTTTATCGGTGGTGGGGCAATGACGTCAGAATTGGTTGCTCGATCAAAGAACAGCTCATATAGCAAATTTATTGAATTTCTGGGGCCTAAGCCTCATGGCGAGGCAGCTACTTATATTCGATCTTGTGCTTGTTTGGTTTTGCCTTCTTATCATGAGGGCGTTCCGAATGTGTTGTTGGAATCTATCTGTAGTGGTGTGCCTGTGATTGCAACCAAAGTTGGTGGGATTCCCGAAGTGGTCAAGGATAAGGTATCTGGTTTGTTAGTTGAACCTGGAGATGTGCTAGGCCTTTCAGAGGCAATGTCTGATCGTCGTTTGAATGAGCTGGGTTCAAAGAATGAAATTGCCACCTTAGGGGCTCAGTATTCTTGGGAAGATAATATTAGCCAGGTAGAAGCTTTTCTGAATAGAGTTTGATATCTGGTTATGAATGTTTGTTATGGAAGTTGATTTTTTAGTTGTAGCTATTGTCAGCAAGGAGCCGAATAATGAGAGTTGTATACCATCACCGTACTAGAGGTAAAGGCGCGGAGGGTGCTCATATTATGGGGGTTGTGAAAGCGTTTCGTGAACTTGGGCATGAGGTTGAACTGCTTTCTTTACCAGGAGCAGATCCAGATGCCGAAGATTCGTCTGCCAGCCGCGAAAAAACAACGGTTCAAAAAACAAATATAGTTTCAACTTTGCTGTCACGTATTATTGAGTTAACGAAATACGCTCCAGAGTTTGTATTTGAGTTTATAGAGCTTGCGTACAATTTAATTGCGTTCTTCAGAGTTAATAAAGTTGTTTGTCGAGATCAGCCGGATTTCTTATACGAAAGATATTCGTTATTTATGTTTGCAGGTGTGTTGATTGCTCGAATGAAGAATGTTCCGATTATACTTGAGGTGAATGATTCAGCTATCGTGGAGCGAGTTCGGCCTTTATTTTTTAAGTGCTTAGCGCGTCGTATAGAGGCGTGGATCTTTAAAAATAGCAATGGAATCGTTTTTATTTCAACAAACTTCAAGAATACTGTTGAAAGTCAGTACGCCAATATAGCACCTAGTATTATTTGCCCAAATGCGGCAGATGTTCGGCAGTTTAATTTGGATGGAATTGATCGAGAAGCAGCTAAGTCTTCCCTAGGATTGTCGGGGCAGGTGGTATGTGGCTATGTAGGTGCATTTGTTCACTGGCATGGAATTGACTGGTTTGTAAAAGAGATTTCGCCAAAACTCTCTGGTTATCCTCAGTTGTCACTTCTCTTAGTCGGAGATGGTGTGGTCTATGAGGATATTCAGTCTGTTGTTCAGCAATACGGAATTGAGGAACAGGTGATTATGCCTGGTAGGGTCCCTCATACGGAGGTTAGTTCATATATTGCTGCAATGGATTATGGAATTCTTCCAGATTCAAATGAATATGGTTCACCGATGAAGTTGTTTGAAATGATGGCTATGGAGGTAGCACTGGTTTCTCCAGATTTTGAACCAATCGCAGAAGTAGTAAGCGATAATGAAAATGGTTGGTTGTTCACTAGAAAGGATAAAGCTGAGGCTGTCGAGATAACCTTAAAGTTAGCTGGGGATTTAAAGAATATTAAAAGGGTTGGGGATGGAGCAAGGAAGTATATTCACAATCAGCGGCAGTGGAAACACAACGCAGAATTAGTGTTAGAGTTATTATCAGTAAGCCAGAAACACCCATAAGCTGGCCTGGCAGCAAAAAGGAGTAAAGCAAGGTGTCACCGTTTGAGATCTCGGCAATATTAATTGTAGTTGGACTAGGTCTTGTTGGATTGGTTCTTTATAAGAAAGAAATGCATATCTGGCTACCCTATTACCTGAGAAGAAAATTAAAGGGTAAACTGAAGTACGAAGGAACTACGCATGTTATGTTTTGTTTCGTTGATCATTACGAACCACAGTGGGGGAAGCCAAATGATATTGAAGTTGAAAGGCATCGTGTAGATCGTTGGCACCAGGAAATTCCTAAAGAGTTTGGTCATATTAAAGATTCAGACGGTTGCTTACCAAAACATAGTTATTTCTATCCTGAAGAAGAGTATAGAAAAGAGCATCTGGATAAGATTGAAGATTTATGTGCACAAGGTTTTGGAGAGCTGGAAATTCATTTGCATCATGAAAATGATACTCGTGAAAACTTGACTGAAACTTTGGAGCGTTTTGCAAATACCCTACATAATTCGCATCGCTCTCTAGTTAGACATCCAGAGACAGGGAAGCTGGCGTATGGTTTCATACATGGAAATTGGACGCTTGATAATTGTCACCCTGAAGGCCTGCATTGTGGCGTTAATGATGAACTTTTAGTTTTGAAAGCAACAGGTTGTTATGCGGACTTTACCTTACCATCAGCGCCAAGTCCGACTCAGACATCAACAGTGAATTCGATCTATTACGCGACGGATGATCCAGATAAACCTAAATCTCATGACAAAGGCGTTGATGTTGAAGTCGGTAAGCCTGCATCTGGTGATTTGATGATAATACAGGGGCCGCTCTGTCTAAATTGGAAGAAGCGAAAGTTTGGGTTTTTACCAGGAATTGAAAATGGTGATATTCGTAAATCTATACCCCCTACATCTGATCGTGTTGATATGTGGGTTGATCAGCATATTCATGTTAAGGGGCGTCCAGAGTGGGTATTTGTGAAAATTCATACGCATGGTACTCAGGAGGTGGATATTGATACCTTGTTAGGGGAGCCAACTGTGAAGATGTATGAGTATCTTGCAGACAAGTACAATGATGGTGAGCAATATGCAATGCATTTTGTGTCGTCCCGGGAAATGTACAATATAGTTAAAGCTGCCGAAGCAGGGGAGCAAGGTAATCCAAATGAATATAGGGATTATGTTCTTCCTAAGCCAAAAGTGTTGCTTTAATTGTAAAAAAAGGTGTCAAATAAATGGCGGTTGAGGCGGGGTGTATTGCTATCTAGTGAACACGTTATGTGGGGGACTGTTCTTAGACTAAATTAGAATTGCAATATAAGCTAGTCAGGGCTAGCCAAAATAGCGTATTGGTATATCTTTAAGTTAAGAGAGTGTTAATTCCACGAATAGAATTTGTGACAACTGACTTCGCCGAGTTAGTTGTGAGGTGTCGTAAAATGAAATTATATGATTTACAGATGAAAATGTTGGGAGTAGGCATTTGCTTATTTACCAATGTGTCCGCGTTTGCTCTTAATACTTCTGTTACATTACATGCTGATTCTGAGGTTTCTCCTAGTTCCAATGAGCTCGTTACCTTTGGTCTTCCTTTGTCAAAAGGCGATGTAACAGAAGTTGATCAAATTAGAGTGTCGATAGGAGGAAGTGAAATTGCTGCTTATGTTGAAGAAGGGTTGCGTTATCATTGGTCAGATAACTCATTACGTTCTGTAACAATACAGCTGAATGATGTAGATATGACTGCTGGTAATCTTGAAGTTCAGATTACTGATTCAGGAGCCTCAGTGCCAAGATTATCTGAAAGAGACCAAAGTCAAGGATGGGCGATAGCAGGTTCCGACAAAAATAATCTTCCATACCCTAGAATATTTGCATTGCATGATCCCGAATATTTAGCGAACTCTGGGATTATTCCACCGTTTGAAGCAGCCCCCAGTAGTGGAGATGCTTTTGAATCTTATCAAGAGGATCAGTTTAACAATTGGGCAGGAGGGTTGAATTATAGTTCTTCAGTGAGGGGGAATTGGCTTTTTGATCGTTCCAGTGCGATGTTTAAGGCTTATGTTACAACAGGAAGGGTAGAGTTTCTGAAAGAAGCCTTTTTGTCCAAACAGTTTTACTTCAATTATGTTCGGAATGATGGTTCTCCTCCTGCAGCGCCTGGAGGTAGTGGGTGCTGGACTTATTCTAATGTCGCATGCGCCGATGGAAAGTATATTGCGCCACAGCAGGCTAAGCTTGCTTGGGCTTTGGTTGGTGATGATAGTCAGTGGGATTCTGGTTTAATTGTTAATATGGCGCTTCAGGCTGATATTGGGTGGAATCAATTTAATACTAGAGATGACTTTTCAGGCGAAAACGATGGCTTTACTGAGCGAGCTGCTGGGTTGGTGGGGCTTGCTGAAATTGTCGCGTATGAGATGACGGGCAATGCAACGGTCCTTTCAAATCTGAGGGAGCGAATTAACTCACTTAAAGATATGCAGCAAAACACCTTTATTTGGGATGAGCAAAATGGATGGACTCCTAAAAGTGGTGCGTTTGACCATAATATGGATGTTCATGAGGGAAAATATAGCCAAGACTCTGCCCCTATCGGGGCAACAAATTCAAGGGGCTTTTCCCCTTGGATGAGCGAAAATATTGTAGATTTTCTTTGGCAAACTTATTGGACTATCGGGGGGGAAGATATTCCTGAAATGATTCGTAGACTAGCTATTGCGGTCGATAGCTACGGTTTTACTACGATTTATGATGCGGCTACAAATACACATATTAAGAAAACTGAATTTGCTAACGCAACTGGTGGGTCAGTTCGTGCAATGGCTTGCAATCAGACCCGTGAAGATACCGATATTGTATATATTGCAAGTGCCTACGCTGATGCAGCACAGCGAACTGGAGATAAATGGTGGTCTTGGTATTCTGATACTCATAATATTGAAACGTTGCTAATATATGCTGCGGCTTATCATTTTGAGACTGATGAAGCTATTAAAACTCAATTGGCTGCTAGGGCAAATAAGTTATATGATGGTTGGGTTAATGCTAATTGTGCTGGAATTGGCTCTACGATGAGGATGTGGAACTGGCAGCATCGATCTAATTCAGTTCGTACATGGCTATGGGTTGCTCCATCCACATCGGGGTCTTCAGGTGGTATTGACGGTTCGAGTGGCTCTGAAGTAAGCCCACCGAAAAGCCCTATTGGTTTTCAGGCGTCGCTTTTAGCAGCGGATGGGTCAATAGAGTATACTGGTGGTACTGATTCTATGGATGATTCAAGTGCTGGTGATGTAGAAAATGACTCTGCCAATGGAGCTGCCGGCCAATTGGGAGACCCTGAAAATAGTAATGTGACAGCAATGGTTTATATTGCAACAACTACATGTAGTGAAGGTGATGATCCGCATTGGCAATGTGGCGGCCAGTGGCACCCATATAATACAATCAGTCCTACCTCTCTTATTGCGATTTGTCCTACTGGGGGGGGGACCTATCTAGGATGCTACGAGGTCGATAAATACGTACCTTTTAGCGAGGTTGTCACCACGGATGGCTTGTTAAGATGCGAAGGACAAGTAGATGTCGGTAGTACACGCAATGGTTGTAGTTATCATTCCTTTGCCTTATTCTCAGAATTGTAAGGCCCTTCATATAATCTAGGCCTCATAAAGGGGCCTTTATCTTTTTCTAGTTCTTAGATTTTAATTTCAAGTGCTGTATTTGAGTTGTTCTATCAGTTAAAGCTCATATGATTTGAAAAACGTTATACAATTGCCATTTTAGATAAATCTACACATTTAAAAAAAGGGAGGGGGGGTGAACTACCGCAGTGATATAGATGGCCTTCGGTCAATCGCAGTCTTTTTAGTTATTATAAACCATGTCGGTTTTAGCTTTTTTCCCGGTGGATTTATTGGGGTTGATGTATTCTTCGTACTATCAGGTTTTTTGATCACTACGATAATTGCCGAGAAGCTTAAGCTGGGGCGGTTTGAGTTTGGAGCTTTTTTCGTTCGTCGTATTAAACGACTCCTTCCAGCTAGTTTTTTCGTTATTATAGTTTCTGCTCTGTTTTTTACCTGGATTATGTTACCTCAGGACTTAGTCAGGTTTTACCAAAGTATTATATGGATTGTATTTTATCTGGGAAATTTCTTTTTTTGGAAGCATCATGGAGGATATTTTGGCGGAGATGCCCAGGAAGCGCCTTTGCTTCATACCTGGTCTCTTGCTGTAGAAGAACAGTATTATTTTATTTGGCCCGTGATTATGGCTGTTTCGTTTAAATGGTTTGGAATAAGGAAAAGCATATATTTTTTCCTGTTAATGTTTATAGCTTTAGCGGTGATCTCTCAATGGGGGACTGAAATAACTTTTGGTGCTGCTTATTATCTATTACCGACACGCTTTTTTGAGTTGATGGCAGGTTCATTATTGGCTCTTGTTTGGCCTAGGTTGCCGAAATTGGGGTATTCGAAGTCTTCGGTCGTATCTGTATTGGGTTTGGTTTTGATATTTGGAAGTTCATCAATTCTAACAGAGCATTCTCAGTTTCCTGGTTATAATGCTTTATATCCAGTACTAGGTACAGTATTGTTGATTTATTCACAAGGTGGCTTAATTAATAAGTTACTCTCTATGAGAGGGTTTGTCTTTACCGGCAAAATATCCTATTCAATGTATCTTTGGCATTGGCCAATCATAGTGTTCCTCCGATATATGTCTGTGGAGCTGACTCTGATAGTGCAGCTTTTGATTATTGTTCTGACTTATCTAGTCTCAGTATTAACTTGGCGTTTCATAGAGCAGCCATTTCGAGAGTCAGGCGATACTGAGTTTAGATCTGTTGTATTAAAAATGTTCTTACTGCCAGCTGTCATAATTTCGATTCTGGTGACTATCGGGATTTGGAACAAAGGATTTCCTTCCAGATTTGAACCAGCAGTATTGAAGATGGAATCTGCTTTAAACTCTCATCCAGATATAGCGCGAGCGGGTTGTCACTCTCCATTAAGGTATAGCTCGCGTTTACCTCAAGCTAATTGTGTCGAGGGTGATGATGATCTGAAAAGCCTTGATTTGGAAAGTGCTGAAGTAATTATTATTGGGGACTCTCACGCAAATCACTTTGTTCCGTTTATGCAGAAAATAGCATTTGATGCCGATAAAAGTATATTGGATTACACTTTGGATCAATGCATTCCTGTATTTGACATTTTATGGGGGCAAAACTCATACAAAGCTAATAAATGTCATGAAAGAAACAGAATAGCAAGGGAGTATATTGAGTCATCTAATTTAGAGTTTGTCGTTCTAGCTGCTTCGTGGCCTGGAGAGTCGACAACCAAATTATTTGACCCAGACCGAGTTGTGGATGTTGAACGAAAACGGAATATATTAATGGATAGATTAGATTCAATGATTTCTTTTTTAGAGAAAAAGGAGATTAAGGTCATTATTCTGGAGGATACTCCGGACCTAGGGGGAGAAACACCTAAGTGTCCAATAAAGAAGGTGGTGTTTGATTCTGAACTTGACTGTCAAGTGATACGACCGGTTAATGTTTTTATAAGCGATATATTCGAAAACTTGCAGAAGAAATATCCTCGTATCCAAGTGATTAAAACTCGAGAGTTATTTTGCAAAGAGTTGATCTGTGAGATGTCTCTCAATGGCGTGCCTCTTTATCGTGATGATGACCATCTCAACTTAGAAGGGGCGAACCAATTGGGTGAGTCTTATCTAGAATTAAATTCTAATCCTTTGTTGTTTTGAAATATAAGGTGAGTTTATGAGTGTATTTTTTGCGGTTAGTTTTTTGTTCATTTTTTATGTGTTTATAGGTTATCCCTTAGTCTTAAGGTTAAGGGAAAAAGAGAAAAGGTTACCATCACCAGTTGATCAGCAGTTCCCTTATGTGACTGTATTGCTGGTTGTATGCAATGAAGAGAAAAATATCGAGACAAAGTTACATAATCTACTGGATTTAGATTACCCAGAAGATAAATTGAGTGTCTTAGTGGTTGATGACGCGAGTGAGGACCAAACTTTAAGAAGAATTGCCTTAATTAACTCGCAACGAATTGGTGTTATAAGCGTTGATTCACGCTTAGGTAAGCCAAACGGGCTTAATTTGGGGATGGCCAAAATTGATTCCGAATTGGTGTTAATGGTTGATGCAAGACAAACAATTAGTGAATCTGCTGTTAGGCACTTAGTAAGCTGGTTTCAAGATGGAGAGTATGGGTTAGTGAGTGGAGAGTTAAGTTTCCATTCAGAAAATGAGAATGATTTTTCAAAGGGTGTAGATGCTTATTGGAGGTATGAGAAAATGATACGCAAGGCAGAAGCGAGCATCGGTAGTGTGCCAGGAGTGACGGGCGCAATATACATGATTAGACGCGCTGCATTTCAACCGATTCCTGTTGGTACGCTCATTGATGACGTACTGATCCCTATGCAGGCGATTAGAAAAGGGTATCGAGTTGGCTACGATGAGAGAGCTAAGGCTTGGGATGTGCCTTCTTCAGATGTGGCAAATGAGAAAAGAAGAAAAGTGCGTACGCTAGCGGGTAATTACCAGTTGATGGTATGGTTTCCGAGCTGGATTTTCCCCGGTGGCCACCCAATTTGGTGGCAGTTTTTGAGCCATAAGATTCTTCGTTTAGCTGTTCCTTTTATGCTTTTGGTTCATGTTATTTGCTCATGTTCGCTCGCTACAAACAGTGTGTTTTTTTCGATCTACTTCGGGGCGCTTATTATGGGATTGTTGTCATATCCGGTGAGTTTGTACTTTAAATCGATTTCTAAGATTAGGGTGTTGAGAATTATTAGTTCCTTCGTGGCGCTTAATTGGTTTAACTTTCTTGCTTTTGTGCAGTTTGTGAGAGGGCAGGAGGGGGAGTTATGGCGGAAATAAAATCTGCTATCTTGAGTTGCCATCTATTTATATTAGGAACGGTGTATGTCTAATATTGTTCATGCTTTATCGAGTTTAGAAATTGGGGGGGCAGAACGCTTTGTTTTGGATCTGAGCGAAGTGCAATCAGAGTCGGGTAGCCAGGTTACAGTATTTTCCTGTAGTGCAGAAAGAGGTCTCCTTGTTGACGAGTTTTCGAACTTGAAGTCTGATTACTTACTTTCTAGTTCTAATCGATTTATTGATTATAAATCTATATGTTCTTGTTTCGTTTCCCAGCAAGAAAATGTATTGCATATTCACAGTCCATGGGTGTTGAGATACCTATTTTTTCTCTTGCCTCTCTTATATTTAAAGGGAGTTAGAATAATATACACCCGTCATGGGTTAAATCCTTTGCCCGGATATGTCTGGGGCTTTGTTCATTTCTTTGCGCGGCTTTGGGTGGATTGGGTTACCTTTGTTTCTGATGCTGGTTCAGAGGTCTTTTCAAGGCGCTTTGGGTGGCCCAGAGGTATGTTTCGAACTATCGCTAATGGTGTGTTTATTCCTAAGTCTTATGAGAGAGTTGGCGGGAATGAAGGCCTGAGGGTGGGATCTGTTGGACGTATGGTCAAGTTGAAAGCTCAGGAAGATTTGATTATGGCAATGGAAAAAATCAGAAGTTCTAGGGGTGATCATCCTGAAGTTCATTTTTTTGGAGATGGTCCAGAGAGAGATAGCTTGGTACAAAGAGCGTCTAATTGTTTGGATTATGAAAAAGTGTTTTTCCATGGAATGGAGCTTCAAAGGTCTAAGGTTTATAGTTCTTTTGATTTACTAATTGTATGTTCGGAGCAGGAAGGATTGTCGCTCGCAATTATGGAGGCAATGGCTAGAGGGGTTCCCGTGATTGCTACTCGTGTAGGTGATAGTCCAAGGCTGGTTGTAGATGGTGTAACTGGTTACCTGTATGATTATCAAGATGTTGATTGTTTAATAGAACTGATCAATAAGTTTATAGATCAGCCTAGCTTGTTGCATGATTTTGGACTGCGAGCGAGACAGTATATGTCAGAGACTTTTTCTATGGAAATGACCAGGAAGGAATACCAATATTGTTATAAGCATAACAGCGAGTAGAAATTATTATTTTTAGTGGTTTTGTTTTAAGTTGATCTATATCTCAAAGTAAGCTTTAGTGAGGCCTCGTTTGAGGGACTGTACGGCTATATATAGATGGTAATAGCATTTGTCCGGTCATGTATGCGGAGTTGTTAGATAGGGTGCAGCGCTTGATATCGAATGGATCTATTGCTTGCTTGTTATAGCCTGTATTGTATGAAAAACCTATTTTATAACCTGCCTTCTTAACAAGTTCTTTTGTTTTGCTGGTGAAGTGGTCGTATCCGCCAACAGGGTAAGAAAAGCTTTGAACTGTGCGTCCCACTTTTTCTTCCAAAATTTCTTTAGACTCCTTAAGTTCCTGAAACTGAGTTTGTTCATCTAATGTTGCTAATACTCGATGTGAGTGGGTGTGTGAGCCGATCGCTACGTTATCTTCCGGCAAGCTTTTAATTTGTTCCCAGCTCATCCATTGAGCCGATTGCTCTTCTATAGAAGGTAGTGCTACTTCACAAGAGTTAGATAGTCCTTCGATCAGGTCTTTTGTATGCTCATATGGTGTTAATTTAAATCTAGCCAGTGCGGCTTGAATAGAGCTTGCTTTTTCATGCGCATTGGTAATAGGAAAGCTTTGATTGCCAATGTTAATGTTACTTTTCTTACTTTGAGAGATTAGATAGGAGGAAAGGTCCCACCAGCCAAGCTTTCTATTTTCTATAGGGAGAGTTGGAATAAAATAAATCGCAGGTAGTTTATATTGCTTTAATAAGGGGCGGGCTATTGTGTAGTTGTCGACGTAGCCGTCATCAAAGGTAATTAGAGCTGTTCGCTTGCTTGGGAAGCTATTTGAGGTTATTGAGTCGATTAAATCTTGCTCAGATATAACGTCGAAATGTTTGCTAATAAGTTTCAATTGAATCTCAAATTCCTCGACAGAGTGTTCGTATACTCCCTTGTCAAAAGGGGTGTCAAGAGGCGGGTTATAGATTCTGTGGTAGTTAAATATAACTAAAGAGCGAGATTGAAGGATTCCAATCAATCTAAAAAAATTAGATGATGCTAGAAAATTAGCTAAGACTTGTTTTTTAATCATTTTTTGTATGCTGATTTTTCTTTCGTAGCTTATTAATAGATCTTAGTAAGTTTTCAATAATGAAGCGTTTATGATTTTTTTGCAATAATATCCAACTTAGATTGTTTGATTCAGTTGCTAGACTCGATTTGTATTGACTCTCTCCGGCTAAAAAGTCGTACTTGTTATACCCCTTTTTTGCGTTCAATAGGATTGCGAAATAATGCGATGTTAGGCCTGGTTTTAGTTTGTTGATGTCTGTGTAATTAAAACCACATTGATAAAAAAGTACTTCACCCTGATACAAGAAATTATAGAGATACCCGATGATATTGTCTTTGGTGTGTATCTTGAGAACTTGTATGTAGTCGCTGTCAAAGTAATCGGTAATTAACTTCCTATGAAAGTTAAAGAAGAATGTGTTTGAAAATGCGCCTGCTTTGCCTCTTTTAGTCCATTCTATCTGGTGCAGCTCTGCTAGCTCTTCAAGCATGGTGATTGCTTGCCCGGTAGATTCGGCTTCTTGTACTTCAATATTTGAAGATTGCTGATAACCACTTATTGAGCGTTTTATCTGGGAGCGTTTATTTGAACTAAGCAGTTTCAAATAATCTAAATCACTTTCTCGTATCTTATCTAAGTCTACAAAATAAGATTTTGTTGTCTTTACAAGCTTGAGTCTAGTGTTTAGAAGGGGGGGGAGAGATATTAAGTTGTCTCGTGTTTCGCTTGCTAGCGCTGGTAAGAACACTTCATTCCAATTCGCAATTTTATCGAGATGAGCTAAAAGTCCTTTAATGACGTCATTTTGGTTTGCCTTGCTGAGGGTGCGGTTTACTAATATTTGATTATATTCAGTAGTGAGTTCATCTAGGTGTGTGTCGCCGGTATTGTTTAGGTAGAGTCCATCCGAGTGAACTATGTGTAATCGGACTGTTTTATTGAAGGAAATAATCATGCCAGAGAGTGGTGTGCCATTAACTGAGCAAGATACGAGGTAGACGGGGTGTTGGTTAGGCAGAGCTTCTAGCCATGTTTCTACCCATGGTATTGATTGGAAAAAATTGTGCTGACAATATGGAAGTAATTCTTTCCACTTAAGTAAAGCTTCGGCTTTGTGATTAAGAGCATCTAAATGTTGATAAGTTATATTATTTATCACGTTATTGAACTGAGTTATATTTGAAACCAAAATGGGCTGAATTAAAAAGTATAAGATGGCTCGGTCAAATGTCTAGTCATATTCAGACGTTTATGCAAGTCAGTCTTAAAATTACTAACGTAAGCTTGTCTGAGATAGTTCCCTTTTCATTTATAATTGAGGATGACCGTTTATATTCTCGGGGTTGCGGCGTTTTTCAAGGTAGTTGTCGCCTGAGCATTTAAGCTGCTTGTTTTTCCTTCTCCGGGTTCAACTTAACGTCACCCACTTTCTCCCAGTTCCGCGTAGCTTTTGACCACCTTATTTGGTTCTTTCTTTTCATCTTGCGATAAAGC
>NZ_LWFZ01000729.1:0-11561 GCF_001635225.1 Oleiphilus sp. HI0086 | reverse complement strand
GGAAATTGCTGGGATAATGCGCCAATGGAGCGATTCTTTAGAAGCTTTAAAACAGAATGGATGCCGCGATCAGGATATGAATCGTTTATGGAAGCAGAAGCAGCTATCGATCAATACATTAATGGTTACTACAATCGTCATCGGCCTCATCATCATAATGGTGGTATGTCACCGTTATTGACTGAACAGGCTTACGAAAAAACTTATAACGGGCTGGCCAGTTTTAGTTGACCACTACAACACTTTCGAACCTAACGAGACGCACAATACTGCGAAGCTCGCAGATTTAAACAAAACCTATCTTTCAGAGCTCTTAATAGGAGGTGAAGACAAGGTCGACGTTTATCAATACTCCTTAACCAAGGGCACGATTTACAGTATCAAGAGTGTAAATTTACAAGGCTCGGGTAGTACCACTGCTGGTGGCTTACAGTTTGAAGTAATCGATGAAGATGGCTCACCTGTTGTATCAAATTATGATTTGCATCAGGATATCGCTTCAAGCGGCGAGTTCTCGGTGACTGAAACAGGTACTTATTATCTCCGAATACTATCTCAACTTGGTACGATTTATCAGAATGATTATTTCAAATATGAAGTGGCAATCTGGGAACCGAGAGAAACTTGGGATAATCCTCATTCAACTGAAAATAACATGGAACCCAATGAGACGCCACGTTTAGCTTATGCCGTTGACGTCTCTCAGCCTATAGTTAGTCAGCTTGAGATGGGTAGCCGTGATAATGTCGATAGTTACGCGGTCGCCCTTTACCCAGGTAACCAGTATCTGCTTACCGTAACGGCAACGGATGGACCGAACAGAAGTTCTGCGTCACGTTTACAGATCAAGGTGACTGACGAAGACGGTACGGTTAGCTTTGTGCCTGAATCGCCATTATCCGTTGGTGTAGAGCAACAGTTCATAATTGAAAGCCTGACGCAAACCAATGCGGTAATTGAGCTCTTTTATAACTATACGAATGGTCATTTAGAGGATTATCATGCTTATGAGTTTGAGGTAACTTTGCAATAAGATCTTCGACTGGCTCCAAATTTATTGGGGCCAGTCATATTATTAATCCGCAACAATGATTATCTAATAGTTCAATTCTGAAGAAGAGTTGTCAGGGGCGATTCTTCGTTTTGACCATTTAGGGTATGAGAACCGGTATCGTGCCTATAATCAATAATAAGTGTAGTAAGTACTTTCGTCTTATCCGCTTGTTCCTTAGTTAACCCTGAAAATAATGGAGAATAAGTTTTAAGATTGGCTTTTGTCAGAAAGTGCTTGTAAGTTTCGCCCTTTTTTAAAGGTTTGTTTAACTCGGTCTCAATCAGAAAACCATTTAGGCTGAGCTTTAATGAGTCAAGCTCAATTGAGCTATCAGACTTGTTTGTAAACTCAATGTGATCCTTGTGCAGTGAAGCTCTCAAATACGAATCTTCCTCAACATGATTGTTGGGGAGCGCGGGTTTATAGTTAATGCTGTTTATGATCAGATTAAGATAAGGCTCAAAATCGAGTTCTGATTGACTCAAAACTAATTTTGGTGGCAATTCGATTTGGTAATCCATGTCCTTTAAAAGGAACTTTGAGCTAGGACTAATTTTCCAATCTATGGTGAATTTATTGGTCAAAGAAGCTTTCTTAAATTGTAGGAAGTTGTCTACATTCAATGCATTTGTTTGCTTAATCAAAGCGATATTTTGATTGTATATTGAGTTATTCGATATCTCTCGATTCATAAGCTCTGTTTTGGCACGTTGAAGTCTTGACTGAAGTTCTCCCAGGCTATCGGCTGGTAGTAGGGACGTAATTAAGTCTTTAGTTTGAGCCAAGGGCTTAATTTCTGGGTAAAGAAAATCTTGCTCTAATTCTTGGATAGTAATTATTGGTTTGGCTAAGTAGTTCGGGTTAGGGGCTTCTTTGTTAAGCAACCCGCTGTTATCTGTTAAGACCAGCGATAGATTTTCTTTGAGATAATTACGAACCGCTGCTTTCTGATTCTTTTTGAATTCATCTACCAGATTAGTTAGTTCTTCACCGTTGCTCTTGGGGTAATCGTAGCTTGCGTTTTTACTGTTTTCTTTTATTTCGTAGTAAAGGTTACCAATGTCATCGATCATGGAGTTGTTGTCCTGTAATTGAGCCGCTTGATCAATCGCCTGCTTAAGGGCTTTGTTGTCAAATGTCGGAATTACCTGAACTGGAAAGAAGAAAACATCAATATCAGTGAAGTCTCCGTTCGCCCAAGAAATTGGGATTCCAATAGGTGCGAGAGCCCAAGAAATAGGGAATAGAATCAAGTTTCTTTCCATCGGTTTATAGGCTAGCCAATTAGAATCTATTTCTTCGCAGTTACCTGACGTGAGCCCGAAAATGCCTCTGTGGCAGCGTTTGTGTTCAGTGTGTGAAAGGGTGTGTAAAGTCAGATTGTTGAGCAGGATTTCGCCTCTGGAGTCGTTTATATTAGTGAAATACCACTTATCGCCTGTTTTAACTAGGTCCGCATATAGTTCGTATTCACCAAAGGAATCATCAGAAATGAGAGCAGGATCTAAAGTTTGAATTGGTTTATTGATTGAGCAACCGGAAAGTACTGAAAAAAATAGTAAAAAAGGTAATATGCGCGACATAGTAACTGCTGTTTAAACTAAGGAATCAAATCTGGCTCATGATAAACCAAAAAGCCTTTCTGCTTAATTCTTCATCTCCAAATTTGCGTACTAAGACTCTACTTTTAGTTCTACTGTCTATATTTTTTTATGGCTGTGCTTCTAAACCGTGGAGTCATTGTGACGACAAAAGCTGCGAGCTTGATGTAATCAAGGATATTGGATATGAGAAAGCCGAAAAAGTTGGGCATATCGATGATTTCTATGAGTTAAGAAACCTCTGCGATGATTTTTATGAACTGTATCGTTACTCTGATGCTGAGCATTGTCTGATTAGGCTAGAAACTAGAGTCGATAACTTACCCTATATGAAGCTAGGGCGTTATCACAAAGACGTGTCGGCGTTTGACAGGACAGATTATTATAGGCAGAACGCTGAAGCCTCGATTAGGTCGGCACAGCTATATCTTGATTACCACGATTGTAATAAGTCATTAGGGTATGCGACGAAAGGTCTAAATCCGTTTCAAAATTCCTATCCACCAACCATGGAAGATGAATACCGCGAGCTGCGTCGTTTAAAGGGCTTGTCTGCAGCTTGCTTGGGTAATACTAGTGCTGCTGAGCAGGAAATTGGCTATATTCGTGGTATTTCACTTGGTGTTCTGAATAGAACTGATGATGATGTAAAAAATAAGCTAGCAATCGCCGATGTTTACCAAGCGCTTGGGAAATACGGTCAAGCAGAAAACGAATTGAGACGCTCCAACGCTTGGAGCATGACCGATTTTTTGATGGTTGGAGCTAGTATTTATGCAGCGGGAGCGGCTGGGCCTAATAGTATTCCTGCTCTAGACTATCTGCAGGCTGTTAACCAGGCAACACAGTCTGGCGAATTACCAAAAGATAAAGAGATTCCACATCTGTATAAGTTAGCACGCTCTTATCTTGCAAGAGATTTCTACAACAGTTCAGTTGGTATGTATGAAAGGTTGTTTTCTAGAGATGACTTGAAGTCAAAGTTTCCTGACGTCTACTATGCAGCACTGGGAGATTATGCTTTAAGTTTACGAAATGCCGATCAGTCTGACAAAGCAAAAGAATATTTTATAAAAGCGATAGACTTTTACGAACGAAACAGAAACTTTATAAATGCCAGTTCCTCAAAGATTGGTTATATGTCAGATAAGTTTGAAGTATACAGTGCTTATATCGACTACCTTATAGAGATTGGCGATCACGGAAAAGCTTTAGAATATGCTGAGAGATCCAAGTCTCGCGCACTAGTTGATAGTCTTGCGGCTAAAGAAAAGTTTGGTTCACGTTCTTCTAAGGCTGATTCTTTAATTAATGAGATCAAGATTCTTGAGGAGAACAGTTTTAACAAGTCTGAAGACGAACGCAGTATGATCTTAAGCTTGCGTTCCGAATTGAAAGCTGAAGCGCCAGAGTTACTTTCATTGATCAGTGTGCCAAGTATTAATATCGCGGACATGCAGTCTACTGTACCTGACAATACTTCCATGTTGTTCTTCTCACAATCAGTCAAAGGTTTGAATGTCTTTGCTCTCAACAAAGATAGTGTTTACGGACATATGGTTGAGTTGGCAAATATTGACACGCTTGTCGAAGAGTATTTGGAAAAGATACGGACTAGGTCTGATGATTATCTATCAAATAGTCGCGCCTTATATGATGCACTCATCAAACCCGTAGAACCACACTTAAACGGTACCAGTCTATTAATTACACCCTATGGAAAACTGCATTACTTGCCATTTGGGTCTCTGCACGATGGGCAGAGTTTCCTAGTAGAGAAATACAGCTATTCGTTAATGCCCAATATTTCAATTATAGAGCTTTTGTCCAATAGAGTTGTTCAAAGCGAGAAGGCATTAGTAATTGGTAATCCCGCAAATGACCATGGATTTTCCTCCTTAGAAATGAGTGAGCTTGAAGCTTCAGCGATCGGTAATCTTACATACAGATCAAAAACCTTGAAAGGTGAGCAAGCAACTGAAACTGAATTCAAAAATAGCATTTCAGATTACGGAGTTATTCATTATGCAGGTCATGCCTATTTCAATGAGAATGAGCCTCTTCTCTCATCGCTTGTTATGGCTGGAGACGATAAAAATGATGGGATGTTCACTCTGTCTGAACTCTATGAGACAAATATTTCCGCTGACTTGGTTACGCTATCTGCCTGTGAGACAGGCTTAGGAGAGGTAAGATCCGGTGATGAAGTGTTTGGTTTTACTCATGGCTTATTGTTTTCAGGTGCTAATTCTGTAGTCAGTAGCTTGTGGAAAGTTCCTGATGAAGAGACAGGTTTACTCATGCTCGGCTTCTACAGTAATCTTGAATCTATGAGTAAATCAGAAGCACTACAGCAGGCCAAAGTATTTTTACTTAACGATATTAATCCACATCCGTATTATTGGTCTTCCTTTGAATATACAGGGCTTAATTAACCCTTTTTTGTTGTAGCGTTTCGCTTGCATCAAATATCAAGCCGTGTGTTTTATATGCGTGATAAATGAGTTGCTCATGCAGGCTCTTGTTTAGGTCAAGGGTATTAAGCTCTGCGAGCTCTTGATCAAGGCTTTGTTTGCATGAATTTGATATTGGAAGAATAGTGTTTTCTTCCCAATCATATCCCTTCGGTGAAAGAATAAGTATCGCTTTGCCACTGGTTAACGCTTTTTCTGCCAGCTCGATTGCATGCTCGTCGATAGTTTTGCAGAAATTCTCGGAAGCAATGTAGTGGCTAGAGGCGAATTCACCTACTAATACCTGCTTAGGGATAGAGCGATAGTTGGATGCTTTTGGCAGAACAGTAGCAAGTGTGTTTTTGGGCTTCTTGTTCTTAGTTGCTTGTAACTTACAGTTTATTGCCCAGAATTCTTTATCTAGATTGATTTGTTTAAAACATGCTGCCTTGTTTTTTGAACGAGTTGCGACGGATGCTGTGCTTCGGTAACCCGTACTCAAAAGTTTGGCAATTCGTTCCTTATCTGAAACCTGAATCAGCTTTTGTGTTTCTAGGTAATCCAAACGATGGCTTCCTTCGCTCAGCATAATCATACTTTTCGAAGACATTGAAAACAGTTTTATTTTTCCTTGCGAAATTGTGATGACAGATTGTTTGTCTAAATAGTCTCCTGATGAGACAGGTTTACAAGGGGGTCGCTGAACCGAAGTTTTGGATACACAAGCGCTATTTTGGGTGCTTAGTGAGACAACCAGATATGGGAGGTCAGGCCTACTTGGTTGTGCTAAGACAAACTGAGATGTAGAAATAAGAAAAAGAAAAAGGAACAGTGCATATAAGGTAATGCTGCCTGTTCTGATTTCAGTTTGCTTAATCATTCTACTTACCAACCTAACCTTCAATAGAAAGCCCCATTAGATCAAAGTTTTAGAGTGCTTGCATTAACTTTGTCCCCCAAGCGTCCCGTTACCCCTTTTACTACTTTCTGTAAATTTACTCCCGACTTAAGCAAATGCCAAAAGCGTTGCATGCGCTTTAACGCGTGTTATCACTTTTACGTATTCAAACCATAAATGTCGGAGGAAATTATGACAAATCTATATAAGTCAGTTGGGCTAATAATCGGTGTATCGCTAACTGCCGCATGTTCAACAGTTAATGATGTACCACAAACGCCAGCACCTCAAACAGCAGAGTGTAATTTTGACGGTACGGAAAAGGAAGCTCCAAATTGGGTGTGTACAGGGGTTATGGGTGACCTAGTTACAGGAAGGGGAAGTTATGACCGTAACAGTGCCAGCGAGAACCTCTCATTTCAAATTGCTCAGCAACGCGCTCGAGCAGATCTCGCAAGAAAACTAACTGTTGATTTAAAGGCAGCGCTAAGTGATTACGAGTCTATCACTGGATCAGGTCTGAGTGAGCGGGCAGAAAAACATGTACAGGAAATAGGGCAAAGTGAATTAAAGATGCCGCTATCGGGAAGCCGTGTTTATGCCTCGGTTACTGACCCAAATGGGGTGAAGTACGTGCTGGTGGGGATTGATGAAGAGTTGGCCAAGAAGAACAAGAAGCTCTTCATCAAATCGAGCTTTAGAGACGCTGAAGCTAAGTGGACTAAAGAAGAAGCAAAGAAAGCTTACGACGAACTAGAAAAAGTACTGAATAACGAACACTAACAACACTTAAGGATACAACGATCATGACAAACCTAATGACAACTAAAAACCTACTTGGCGCATCTATACTAGCAATTTTGACCGGTTGCGGATCAGGAAGCGATGGCGATTCAGGGCAACCAATAAACCCCGTAAACGAAGGAGGAGAAATTAACAAAAGCGACCTGCCTAAGGTCAACTTTCCAAAAATCGCTACAGGAGAAATTAATGACCAGAATGTTGAATCTGTAATTTCAGAGGTATATCAACTAAACGAGTACTGGTTAAACGAACTGAGATACAAGCTTGAGAACGTTGATCTAGAACTTGGCAATTCGGTAACAACGGCTAGCTATCCGAACGGTTCATCAGATTTAAGCGATCTTTGTGATAGAGGTGGATCGTACTTAGTAGAATTCTACAGCGTTACTTCTTTACAAGATGGAAATGGCAGCCGCGTTCACGGAGCTGGCGATTATATAGATATCGACTTTGCTCAGTGCGGAGCCGATTTTTTACATTCGGGATACTATATTTCGGGCTCGCATCGGTACGATATTTTAAGTGGTTATTTTGATGGCTATGACTACATAGCTGAAAATACCACGGTGAAAGAAACGTATGAAAATAGGGTGCTCGACTATGGAACTTACAATCTAGATGATCTTGAAAGCTTTGTTGAGTTTCAGAATGGCTCGATAACTTTTGACCTTAGAGATGCGAATACCTTGGCAATGAGTGGGCAAAGGTATGAAGAAAAACCTACCAATTTATATTTCAACGACCCTTATCAAATTAGTGATTTTGCGATTGAACTCAGACAAGAACCCGGTAGGTGGAGCTGGGATGGTACTTACTATCTCGATACTGATTCAGCGCTTAACTTTGCGTCGCTTGAACTCAATGTTTCGTATTCGGTCGATATAACAGAAGCGCTCGTCTATACCGATTATAACTCCGAATATTCAGCTGGTGTTGTTTTAGTAACAGGCCTATCAAGTCAGGTAGAGCTTACTTATTACGACACTCATATTGCTTATCGTCTTGACGAAGATGACGACGGCTTCTTCGAAACAGAGAGCATCGTTTCTTACAACGAGCTTTAAGGTAAAGGGAGTTAGCGATTATGAAGTGCATGTTCGATAAAAGAGCATTGGCTATATCTTTAGCGATCTCCGTCACTGGGGGGGCCGCATATGCGGCACCTGTTGAAATGTTACCCCTTAGCGCACGTACATTGGCGCAAGGAGGAGCTGGAGTTGCGGCAGTTAATGGAGCGACCTCTATGGCAATTAATCCAGCTGGTATGGGATTTAGTGAGTTCAACGCTAGGGATACTGGGGAATTTGTGCTTATTGGTGCTACTAGCTATGAAAATACGGGGCTTGGGTCGGACGACGATGGCGGTGTGTTTTGGGCTAAAAGGTACACAAAATGGGCTTTCGGCCTCGGTTTATATGATACTCACAACATAAGAGTGTCTTTTAAAGAGCCCAGTCAAGGAACTGAAGAAGCGGCGATTCTACAGAGTTATGATATCAGCGCAAACGTCGCTTATGCACCGTCAGACAGCGCAAAAATAGGCGGCACATTAAAAATCATATCGGTAAAAGAAAAAGATGTGAGCGATAAGGTAAGGCAAGAGACGTCGGGGTATGGATTACAGTTAGGGGCAAACTATAGATTACTTGATAAACCAATCGACTTCACATCAAGTTCTGGATATTTAGCGTGGGATGTAGGCGCAGCTTACCATTTTGAGTCGACTCATACCCCATTCGAAAACGATTTTAATCATCCCCTAAGAAACCGAGAGATTACAGCATACCCGGAATCAGTATCAGTTGGTTCGAAGATGAGTCTTGGTTGGATCTTTAGCGAAGTAAGTTTCCAACTCAATCTTAACGCAGATTTCGAAAAACTTAAGTACAGCGGGATGTCGGATTTATTGTTTCAAACTAGCGACTCTTTAGATATCGAACTTACAAAGAAAAAGCTCGGTGCTGAACTACTAATCGGTGGTGCCACTTCTTCGAACACTTTTGCGATAAGAGCTGGCATAACAGATCAAACTGGAAATTATTCTGATTTAGCGGATGAACAGCGAGCTTCGGTTGGTCTAGGTTTTGTTAGAGGTGGCTTTTCAGTTGATTTCGCTGCGCAACAGTTTTTTGGGGCTAGCGAGAACAAATTCAAGATAGGAATGCTAGAAATTGGAATCGAGTTTTAAGGTTGTTTTAGAGAAGGTATAGAAAGATGAATATGGTTAAAACGTCTGTAGTTTTTGTTGTGTTGTTTGCTATTAGCTTGAGTACTTTTGCTGCAAAGAATGACACAGCATTTGAGCTTTTTACTGACGCTGAAAGAGCTTTAGAGGAGGGAGACCTTAATGAATCTAAAAGGCTAGCAGAAAACGCGATTAATTTAGTCCCTGGTGATGGTCGTATCACTATCAATAAGCAAGCAAAATACCGATTTGCTTCATTTGGTAGAGGCTTAAAACCAGTTAGGTATTATGATGGTGATGACGTTGATTATCGACCAAACAAGTTACTGAGAAAAGTAAAGGAAAAAGCTCGGGAGCGATCAGAGAGGTTAAGAGCAACGCTGAAAAACGATAACCCGCCTCGCCTTGTAGTAGAACCAAGATTAGTTGATTCAGACTCAGACGGAATTTATTACGAAGATGAGACTCTTGAGATACAAGTGCTCATTAGAAATGAAGGAGAGGGACTAGCTGAAAACGTAAAGCTTATCATTGATGGACGTAGTTCAATGCCAAGTCTACTTTTCAAATCTTTTATCGGTGAGATCCCTCCAAACAGTGAACGGATACATTCGCAAACTATTTTATTGCCTCGAGAATACGATGACGATGAGTTAGATATTGTTGTAAAAGCTGAAGAAATGGATGGCTTTGGCGCCGATATAGCTAAATCGAGTTACCAAATCCACGAGTGGGAAGAACCCAGAATAAGAATTACAACACGGAGAACGTTTGAATCACTAAAGCCTGGGCGCACAAGTAAGTATGAATTGATTGCCGAAAATATTGGCAGCACGCCAGCACGTAATATTGCAATACATACCGAACTAGAAACGAAAGGTATACGTCTAGTCGATGAACAGTGGCCTGAAAGGATAGCCTTGTTAGCTCCAGGAGAACGGCTTCCACTCACTTTATTCTTAAGAGGTGACTTGGAGCTGGATAAGAATACTAAACCGGAATTCAGTATACATATAAAAGACCTGGGTATCGATGACGCGAAACATTCGATAAAACGGATCGCAAATTATTCCTTGCATATCGAGGAAGGTTTTAGATATCACCATTCAGGAAATGTCAAACAATATGCAGTTTCTAACATCGGTTTAGCTGAGGAGGATAAAAGACCGGCAAGGATAAGCAAGAATAGGATAGAACATACTGACAATTATGCGCTCGTTATAGGTAACAGAAACTATTCTAAAATGCCGGGGCTACCCGTTAGATATGCGTTGAAAGATGCAAAATTGATGGCTGACGTGTTTGAAAAGAACATGGGGATTCCAAGTCGAAATATCGCTCAATACCATGATGTTTCCTTAGGTGAGTTCAAAACCATAATTGGCGCGAATGGCAAGCCTGGCAAATTCCAGCGTTCAGTTAACGGGTTGAGTGAGGGAAAGGCCAATACAGTGTTCGTTTTCTATTCTGGGCATGGTGTGCCTGCAATTAATGATAAGTGGGCTGCTTACTTAATGCCTAGCGACGCGACACCCGATTCAATTGATGTATCTGGCTATCATCTTGACGAGTTTTATCGCCAGCTTTCATTAATTGATGCTGAAAATATCGTAGTGTTCCTAGACGCATGTTTTAGTGGAAATGCTCACGACGGAACCTTATATCCAAACGTAAGTGCGAGTGTATTGAGGCGACCCTTAATATCTGTACCTACGAAAAATAGTGCGATCACAGTATTTTCCGCGACACAGTCGGAAGGAGTAGCAACTTGGTATGACTATGTTGGCAATGGTCTATTTTCAAACTTTTTAGCTAAGGGCTTAACGGGAAAAGCTGACAACGATGGCGACAAAAAGGTTACGACTGATGAACTCTACAGTTATGTAGACAGGAAGGTATCGGTTGTATCCGCGGTACTTGGAAGAAACCAAGCACCTTCGATTTTTAGTGAAGGCGATGTTGAGCTTGTTAGGTACCGTTACTGAGATAAGGAGATCCAATGATAATGAAAATTGTTCGATATGTTGTAGTGATAATGGCGTTGGCTTTGAATGGTTATTTTGTGCAAGCAGGGTCTTGTCTACAAAAAGGCGTTGGTCTCATTAACATAATAGAACCTGGACTATACGAGGTGTCAGGAATAGGGGCTACACAGAAAGATGCATTTGAGGAGGCGTCAATTAATCTTAGCTATGGTCTCAACACAAAGGTAAGTTCCAAGTGCTTTGATATCGATAGCTCTAATTTTCAAGAAAATAGTATCCAGAGCTGTAAAAACAGTGTCAGAAGTCGGTCAGAGATTGGTTACACACCAATCATTTCTGTTGATAAATGCAGTGGGTTCCAGGTTGTGAGAATACGTTATGACGCAAGACCTCTGATTGATCGAATGGATTTGCTGTCGTTGGATTTAAAACATTCTGAGGAGCTATTAATTGATCAAAGAAAGCTAATTCCGTTCTCTGTATTGCTAAGAAATATAAGGAGTGGAAAGTTAAGGTTAAGGTTTGACTCAGGGAATCGTATATGGGCCATAGTGAAAGATTCTCAAACAATGTGGTTGACC
>NZ_LWFZ01000728.1:0-9086 GCF_001635225.1 Oleiphilus sp. HI0086 | reverse complement strand
GCAGTAGTATCGCTATTGGCATTATCAAGCTGTTGATCCAGCTTGCTCAGACAAAGGTAACGACCCCGACCTTTTGCCAGGGCATAGTTGAAATCAAGGCCGGAGTATTTCGCTAGCTCAGGTAGGTCCTTGCTCATGACCTGATCTTGCAAAGCGGTTGTAGCGGTAGAAACGATAACTTTTCTACCTTGCGCTAAAGCAAGAGGGAGCACTGAAATGCTGTAAGCAAGCGTTTTTCCAGTGCCGGTTCCTGCCTCGACAACACATACTGCTGGGTCGGACTTTCGTGCACCCTGATCATCTTCTTTAATGCTGCCTAAATATTTTGCTATCTCGGCAATCATTACTCTTTGCCCATATCGCGGGCGGAATCCTTCCCTAGAAGTAAACTTGCGATAAGTGGACTGTATGAGTTGTTTTTGACTGTCTGTAAGCATTGGTTAAATAAATAACTATTTTTTAGGCGATTAATAAGGAGAGAATAAAAATATTTCGTTTTACAAAGGCGCGTCCAGCCGCTTGCGCAATTCCTTACGGTAGTTTCTAGGCGAAACCTTCATAAGTTTCTTAAAGACGCGCGAAAAATAAAGCGCATCATCATACCCGAGTTGGTAAGCAATATCAGAAATACTTATGTTTGTTTGCTCAAGTAAAGAACATGCCTGCTCGATCTTCATGTTCGAAAAGTGTTTTAGCGGTGAAATACCAGTCAACTCACGATAGCGCCTGGAGAAGTGGTATTTGGAAACACGGCTAACATCTGCAAGATCAGCAAGACTTAGTGATTTGCCAATATTTTTTCGCATAAAATCCTGTGTCTTTTCGACACTTATACCACCATACTTTTTTGCATCTTCCATCACTGTATGTGCTGTTGAAATCAAAAGATGGCTCAAGAGGCTACTAACGTAGATATAAGAATCCAGGGTAAAACTCGAGCGAGCAATACCAATGAGCTCCCGAAAGCGAGCTAATGTCTGAACGTCATGAGCTTTAACAACTGAGGTATCAGATGCCTTAAATAAATAGCGGTAATAACTATCAGCAAGGTCACCACGAAAATGAAACCAGAAAACTGTCCAGGGTGTTTCAGGGTCAGAGCGGTATTGGTGGGCTGTTTCAGGCGGTAAAATAAACAGGTCCCCTTGGTGAATCTCCCCCTTGTAGTGACCCGTACTTAGATAACCCTGCCCTTCAGCACAATAAATAAGAATATAGTCGTCATGCGCAATTCTCTCCATCTCATGCTTTGCTGCGCTGGGGTAATAACCAATCGACGAAGCAAAGATTTGGCGAGCTATTGGATGAAGCGCGAGCTGTTGCAGAATATGCTTTGGCACACGAATTCGCGTTGCCTGCCTATCCGACAGAGGCCAGTTAGAGGGTTCGCTCATATATAACACTCAGTCAAAAAGCAATATAATCCATATCGATCGCAATTTAGTCAATGACTCTATGCATAATTGTTAGTAGAGTGGCTATCAAATATAAAACATTAGAAATATAAGTTTTACTCGTCTACGACCTTCATTAGCATTCTAAATACTGCATAAAGAATAATAAGGACTCCAATCATGCCTCATCAAGTTCCACTCTTAATCAATGGCGAATTTGTTCACAGTGAAAGCGTGCAAAAACAAAACGTTCTTAACCCCGCGACACAAGAGGTACTTGCAGAGGTCTCATTCGCCACGAAAGGCGAAATTGATCGCGCCGTTGAAGGCGCCAAAGCCGCATTCTTAGAGTGGAAAGAAACCCCTGTCAGTGAGCGCGCTCGCTTGATGCTACGTTACCAGTATTTGTTAAAGGAACATCAGCGTGAGATTGCCGAGATTCTTGCTAAAGACACGGGTAAAAATATTGAAGATGCTATGGGTGATGTATGGCGCGGTATTGAAGTTGTCGAGCATGCTTGCAACATTCCTTCCCTGTTAATGGGTGAGACTGTCGAAAATGTTGCTAAGGGCGTAGATACCTATAGCCTGACCCAGCCGCTTGGTGTGACGCTCGGTATTACCCCGTTTAACTTTCCGGCAATGATTCCGCTTTGGATGTTCCCTATGGCAACAGCCTGTGGAAACGCCATGATCCTTAAGCCCTCTGAGCAAGTTCCCTTAGCGACTGTTCGTTTATTAGAGCTATTCCAGGAAGCCGGGGCACCCAAAGGTCTGGTGCAAATGATTCATGGTGGCAAAGACCAGGTTCACCAACTTATTAAACATCCTGATATTCTGGCGACCTCATTTGTTGGTTCAGTACCTGTTGCCAAAGATGTGTATCTAACAACCACTCGCGAGATGAAGCGTGCTCAATGCTTTGCCGGTGCGAAAAATCACATGGTCGTACTTCCTGATGCCGACAAAGACACCGTCATGAACGCATTAGTCGGCGCTACGGTTGGCGCTGCCGGACAACGCTGCATGGCAATTAGCGTGATTGTTTTTGTTGGCGAAACAATCGTCTGGGCAGATGAGCTCGCTGAACGCCTAAAAGCGGTTAAGCCCGGCATTTGGGACTCACCTGATTCAGCTTATGGGCCTTTGATTAGTCCTCAGGCTGTAGAGCGTGTTTCAGGCTTGATTCAAAAAGGAATAGACCAAGGCGCAAACTGCTTGGTAGATGGTCGAGACATCGTTGTAGAAGGTTACCCGAATGGCAATTGGTTAGGCCCTACACTCTTCACTGATGTTTCGACTGAGATGGACATATACCAGGAAGAAATTTTCGGGCCAGTTGTGTCATGCATGAACGTTGAAACGCTTGAAGATGCAATCAATTTGGTTAACAGTAACCCCTACGGCAACGGTACCTCAATATTTACCCAATCTGGCGTTAGTGCACGAAAATATCAGCACGAAATAGAAGTTGGTCAAGTTGGTATTAACCTGCCCATTCCCGTTCCGCTACCTTTCTTTTCATTTACTGGTTGGAAAGGCTCGTTTATGGGGGATTTACATGCTTACGGAAAGCAGGCAGTCCGCTTTTATACTGAGACAAAAACAATTACAGCAAGCTGGAAATCATCTCCTGCGCAAGCACCCAACATGTCGATTAGCTTAAAGTAGACAGATTAATTTATAAGGCCACCTAAAGTATTATATTTTATGAATTACGACTTAAACGAAGATCAGCTCGCTTTCCAGGAAACAGCAAAACGTTTCGCAGAGACAGAACTTGCACCTCAGGCTAGTATATGGGACGCAGCCTGCGAGTTCCCGAAGCAAGCCTTTGTCGAAGCAGGTAAACTTGGGTTTATGGCCATGTACGTGCCAGAGGCTGATAAAGGTATTGGTCTGTCGCGATTAGACAGCTCCATTATTATGGAAGAACTAGCGTCCGGCTGCACCTCTACCGCTGCGTTTATTAGCATCCATAATATGGCGTTTAATATGCTTGCTCGCTACGGTCGTAAGTCACTGGTCGATCAGTGGTCAGAAGCACTAGCTTCAGGGCGTAAACTCGTCAGTTATTGCCTGACTGAACCGGGAGCCGGGTCTGACGCTGCCTCACTAACGACCAGTGGAAAACTCGAAGGCGATCACTATATCGTTAATGGTTGTAAAGCCTTCATATCCGGCGCTGGCGATACTGACCTTTTAGTCACAATGCTTAGAACTGGCGAGGCAGGCCCAAAAGGTATTACTTGCCTTGCCATACCCGCTACAAGTGAAGGTATCAGTTTTGGTAAGAAAGAAGAAAAGCTCGGATGGAGCAATCAACCGACCCGCTTGATTCATTTTGAGAATGTACGCGTACCCAAAGAAAACCTTTTGGCACATGAAGGTGACGGTTTCAAGTTGGCGATGGAAGGCCTAGATGGCGGCCGAATCAATATTGCTGCCTGCTCAGTCGGTACTGCGCGCGCGAGCCTGCAACAGAGTATTAACTATGTTAAGGAGCGCAAGCAATTCAATCAGACGATTGCCGATTTTCAAGCCACACAGTTCAAACTGTCTGATATGCTGACAGAGCTTGTAGCCTCTCGCCAGATGATCCGCCTAGCCGCATTTAAACTCGACCAAGGTGCAGCCGATAAATCGGTTCATTGCGCGATGGCTAAACGCCTAGCGACTGATCTCGGTTTTAAGATTTGCGATGAAGCCCTACAATTGCACGGTGGTTACGGCTATATCAAGGAATACCCTATCGAACGTTACTTTAGAGATACGCGCGTGCATCGTATTCTCGAAGGTACTAACGAAGTAATGCGCTTAATCATTGCTAGAGCCTTGTTATCTGATGAAAACTTCCAGCTTCTCGGATAAGCTAGTAGGCAAGCTTCGCGCATTCCAATCTTCTGAAAAAGGAAAGAACACCCGCTATGACACAAGAAAATCAGAATATTTCCTCTAGTGACAAAATTATTGTTACTGTCGATGGTCATATTGCTAAAATTACTATCAACAATCCACCTGCAAATACCTGGGACTTGGAAAGCCTTGGCGCGCTTTCAAGCGTCATCGTAAAACTCAATGCAATGAGCGGAATAAGTGCCTTAGTCATACACGGGCAAGGCGAAAAGTTTTTCTCTGCTGGTGCAGACCTTAAGCAGTTTAGTAGCGGCGACAAGATACTTTCAAAAGATGTTGCACACCGTTTTGGCGAAGCATTTGAAGCCCTTGCAAGTTTTAAGGGTGTATCCATCGCGGCTATCAATGGTTACGCGATGGGTGGAGGTCTTGAGTGTGCACTTGCCTGTGATATCCGTATCGTCGAAGAACAGGCTCAGGTTGCACTGCCTGAAGCAGGTGTTGGTCTTTTACCATGCGCTGGTGGCACACAGCGGTTGAGTTGGTTAATTGGCGAAGCGTGGGCAAGTAAAATGATCTTGCTCGGGCAGAGAATGGATGCCGAAACAGCCGTTCAAACCGGATTAGCACTAGAAAGTGTACCGAAAGGCGAGGCCTTATCAAGCGCCATGAACTATGCACAGTCTGCAAGTAAGCAAAGCCCCGATGCTTTGTTTGCCTGTAAAAAGCTTTTAAGTACAGCTCGAGAAAACGCCATATCGCTTTCACTTCAGCATGAGCGCACCGAATTCATTAATCTAATTGGTGGTGACAACCAGCTTGAAGGCACTAATTCGTTTCTCGAGAAACGCTCTCCAGAGTGGAAAAAGTAAATGAATAAATCATCACAAGCAACTGAGACTGTCGAAACAACAGCGTCCGAAGAAGTGCTAGTCGAAGTACTTGCTGCTAAAAATGGCAGTGTGGGAGTTTTAACACTCAACTCCGAAAAGACGCTAAACGCCCTATCGCTTCAAATGGTCCGTTTACTCACGCAGTCACTAAAAGATTGGGCAAGTAACGATGATATTCAAGCTGTAATTTTAAAGGGGCAAGGCAGCAAAGCCTTTTGCGCTGGCGGCGATGTCCAAGCACTTTATCGCTCTGCGATAGCACAACAAGACGGTGCTTGTATCGATGCAGAACAGTTCTTTTTTGAGGAATATCAACTCAATTATCTTATTCATACTTATGACAAACCGATCATTTGTATTGGGCATGGCTTTGTCATGGGTGGTGGTTTAGGTTTACTCGCTGGCGCCAGTCATCGAGTTATCACCGACACCACTAAACTGGCTATGCCCGAGATAACTATTGGTCTGTTCCCTGATGTAGGTGGAACACAATTTCTTAATCAGGTTCCCTATAATCTAGGATATTTTCTGGCGTTAACGGGCGTAGCTATTAATGCAGCCGATACACTATTTTGCCGCTTAGCTGATTTTGCCATTGAGTTAAATGATGTCGAAAAGCTGATTCATGCAATATCCAAGCTTGAATTTTCAGAAGAAAATGATAACAACCACCTCTTGGTAACAGAAGCTATAAAGGCACTAGAGCTTACAAGCAAACAACTTCAAAGTTCGCAAATAAAGCTAAACCTACAAGTGCTTGAGCAGGCGTGCCAGCATAACTCTTTATGTTCAATTACGGATGCAATCGTAGCTTTTGATGAAAGTAACACTTTTCTCAACAAATCTAAGCAAACTTTACTTGCTGGCTCCCCGTTATCTCTTGTTGCGATTTATGAGCAGTTAAAACGCCATCGTTATACTGATTTACAAAACGCTTTTACAAGCGAGCTGGTTTTAGCGACCAACATGATCCGTCATCCCGATTTTGCGGAGGGCGTTCGTGCGCTATTAATAGATAAAGACAAAACACCTAAGTGGGAATACGCGCACTATACCCATATCCCAAGTTCCGTTATTGAGTCTTTATTTAGTAGGCCTTGGGATAAAAACCCTTTAGATGGGCTACTGGCTTAAGCAAAGCTTCTTATAAATAACAAAGGGGGCTATTCTGCCCCTTCCAAGATTGGGAAAATAATAATGACAACGATCGCGTTTATAGGTCTGGGGAACATGGGACTTCCCATGGCAAAAAATCTTGTAAAAGCGGGTTACAACCTGCGGGTATATGATTTAGCCAAGACTCCACTAGAAGAGATGAAGCAACTCGGTGCGCATGTCGCAAGCTCGGCATCACAAGCGTGCAAAGACGCTACTATCCTTATATCCATGCTGCCTGCAGGTAGGCATGTGTTAGGGCTTTATCTTGAAGGCGAAAAGCTATTATCAATCATTGATAAAGAAACCTTAGTGATTGATTGCTCAACGATCGAAGCGGAGTCTGCTATTAGCGTACATAACGCAGCAAAAGATAAAGGTATTTCAATGCTTGATGCTCCTGTTTCAGGTGGCGTCGCAGCCGCCGCCGCAGGAACACTGACATTTATGTGTGGAGGTTCAGAAACCAATTTTGATAAAGCAAAACCTGTTCTTAGCGCCATGGGGAGCAATATATTTTTGGCAGGGACTGACGGAGCCGGGCAAGTCGCTAAAATGTGTAATAACATGCTCCTTGCTATTCATATGATTGGCACTAGTGAAGCATTGAAATTAGGTGAAAATAACGGTTTGGATGCTAAAGTACTTTCTGAAATAATGCTCGCAAGCTCAGGAAAGAACTGGAGTTTAGAAAAGTATAACCCTTATCCTGGCGTCATGGAGACCAGCCCTGCATCGAATAACTATCAGCCTGGTTTTATGGTCGACCTAATGACAAAAGATCTTGGTTTGGCGGCCTTAAACGCACAAAGTACTGGAAGTAACACGCCACTCGGTAATGCAGCCTATGAAATGTATCAAAAAAAACAAGCTTCAGGCGATGGATTAAAAGACTTCTCGAGTATTATTGAGCTTCTTTCTTAAGTAAGTACAAAAAAATTAGCTTACTACTGTTGTAAGCCCTTTCCCTTAGATAAACTCTTATGCCTGCGCGCCTATTTCTTTTATAGGAATAGGTTAATTTATCGTTTCTTCATTAAGGCTTTAACCGTGCTTTCTACGCCTCAATATAAGACTATTTTAATCATAGCGTTTTTACACTTTTTTACTGGTAAGGCGCTTGCTGCCGAAATTATTACCGAGTCACATGGCTTTGCTTTGTACGGCGACCTTAAATACCCGCAGGACTTTTCTCATTTTGACCATGTCAATCCTAACGCCGCCAAAGGTGGGAACCTGCGTCTAATGGGTTTCGGTTCTTTTGATTCTCTAAACCCTTACATTTTAAAAGGAACCAGCCCCTTCAATTCTCCGGGAATGTTTATGTATGGGTTTACAGAGCTAAATGAAACTTTATTAGCAGGAACCGGAAGCTACTCACCATCAGGCGATGAACCACAAAGTGCCTATGCCCTGTTGGCCGCTAAAATCCGTTACCCCCAGAATTATGCTTGGGTCGAGTTTGATATCCAGCCAGAAGCACACTTCCATGACGGGCACCCGGTCGACGCTGAAGATGTTGTGTTTTCATATACTACCCTTACAGAAATCGGGCACCCGCGTTTCAAACAAAGCCTTCGCGCCGTTACCAAAGTCAAAGCGATTGACGCCGATACAGTGCGCGTTGAGTTCGATCAGGCCGACCAAGCTGCAAATATCTTACGATTTGGCGAAATGCCGATATTACCCGCGCACTTCTGGGTGGATAAAGATTTCGAACGCAGCTCCCAAACCATTCCACTGTTAAGCGGGCCTTATAGAGTCGGTGACGTAAAGGTTGGCCAGTCAATCAAGTTAGAGCGTGTAAAAGACGCTTGGTTTACTAAGTTGCCTAAGGGTGAATTAAATATCTATAAAGGTAGATATAATTTCGATACCGTAGTGATAGATTTTTACCGCGATCAGTCAGTGGCATTTGAGGGCTTTAAGTCTGATAGCTTTGATCTGTTTTTCGACTATACCGCAAAAAACTGGGCTAAGGCCTACGACTTCCCTGCCTTGAATGAAGGTAAGGTCATTAAAGCGGAAATTAAACATGATATTCCCAGCACCACTCAGGCTTTTTTCTTTAACAACCGCCGTAAGATATTTTCCGATCCAAAAGTCAGAGAAGCACTGAGCTTAATGTTTGACTTTGAGTGGACGAACAAAGCCCTTTTTAATGGCGCTTATAAGCGAAACCAAAGCTACTACCCTAATTCAGCATTCAAAGCTACTGGCCTCCCTAGTGAAGAGGAGCTTGAACTACTATTGCCTCATAAGAAAAATTTGCCTGTTTCCCTATTTGAGTCTGCCTTTTCCCTACCCAAAACTAAAGGCAATGGAAATATTCGTACAGTACAACGCAGAGCACTCAATCTTTTAAAACAAGCTGGCTGGATTTTAAAGGATGGTGAATTAAGGCATGCAAACAGCGGAAAAGTATTTAGCTTCGAAATACTCATTCGTCAGGCTGGAATCCAGCGCGTTATTCTACCTTTTGTGAAGAACTTACAAAAAATCGGTATTACTGCAGAGCCACGGCTAATCGATACAGCTCAATACAAAGTACGGTTAGATCAATTTGATTACGATATGACGACTGTTTCTTTGTCTCAGGGTCAGGCCCCCAGTTACGAGCAACGAGACTACTTTCATTCCGATACGGTTAATATCGAGGGCAGCCAAAATTATGCGGGTATCAATGACCCTGTCGTTGACGACCTGCTTGGCCATGTATTGCGAGCCAGGACCCGCGCAGAACTGATAGTCGCAATGAATGCGCTAGACCGAGTACTCTTATGGAGAC
>NZ_LWFZ01000727.1:0-820 GCF_001635225.1 Oleiphilus sp. HI0086 | reverse complement strand
CTTTTTCCATGCCAGGTGAAGTTTAGGTCTTTTATTGCGGTCTGTATGGTTTTCGCAATCTAAATAGCTTGACGCTTATCTTTGTTGTAGGTGAGTATGCCAAATTCATCGGCACCAAGACGTGCCAAGGTATCCTTGTCTTTAGTTTGGCGGAGTAAAACAAGTGATACTTGCTTGAGTAGATCATCGCCTGCAACGTGGCCGCAAGTATCGTTAATGATCTTAAATTGGTCCAAATCCAGTGACATCAAGGCATATTCTGCATCATCCGATGCTGAAAGTTGAAGTGCTTTAGATATTTGACCTTCGAAGTACTCGCGATTGCCTAGCCCTGTTAGGTGGTCATGTACGGCTAAATGTTCTAGATTCTGTTCTGCGAGTTTTTTGCTTGACGGGATTCGCTCTCTCTTATTTCTCTCTCGATGGCTGGAATCAGTCGAGCGAGATTTTCTTTCATTACGTAGTCTTGAGCCCCGGCTTTCATTAGCTTAATGGCTTCTCGTTCGGGGATCTCCCCTGACACAATAATAACTGGCAAATTCGCATCGCGATCACGGATGGTTTCTAAAGCTTCTTGGGAGGAATATCCGGGGATGCTGTGATCTGAGATAACAAGATCCCAGTCGGACTCTTCAAGCGCGCTTCTAAGGCTTCGATCAGTTTCAACTCTTGTTGAGTGAATATCTAAGCCGCCTTTTTTTAGTTCACGTAACAGCAATATGGTATCGTTTTCACAGTCATCAACGATTAATATATTATACATATGAATCTTAATTATTATGTGTCGGTTTACGGAAGAGTATATTTACTTATCATCTTC
>NZ_LWFZ01000726.1:0-4985 GCF_001635225.1 Oleiphilus sp. HI0086 | reverse complement strand
CATTCAAGGTATCGTATAGTGCTAGGGAAGGAAAAAATAGCGCCCTTTTAGTAGGTGTCAAATTCGCTTTTGCTTAGATGGCAATCGATTCCTTCCAACTGCCATACCTGTCTCAATATTTGCTTGGTAGGAGTAACAGCGAATTATGAATTTTTCGAAACTCATTTACATCAGCTTATTGCTCTCGCTCTTCAGCTCATTTTCCAATGCGATAACTCAAACGAGCATTCGCTACCCTCAGCCAGGCGAAGTATTCACCAAACATCACAGTTACCCAATAGAGCTATTAAAGCTAGCCCTAAGTTATCATTCGGTGCCTCTAACAGTAGAACCCTCGCAGTATTTTATGACACAAGGCCGGGCTATCAAACAGTTGAGCCAAAGCAAGGGTATCGATGTGATGTGGACCATGACTTCCAAAGAACGAGAGTCAGAAGTAAAGCCTATTAGAATCCCTATTTATAAAGGCTTGATTGGCTGGCGCTTGTTCCTGACAACACCCGAGCAGTTGGCAACACGAAAACAAAGCCAAGATTTAAGGGCTTTAAAAAAAGCCACACTCATTCAAGGGCATGACTGGCCCGATACCAACATATTGAGATATAACAATTTTAAGGTACAAACTGGCCCCAGTTACGAAGGCTTATTTCAAGTGTTGTCACTTAATCGGGCGGAACTCTTTCCTCGCTCTATTATCGAGATCTGGGATGAACTAGAAACGCATCAACATCGCAACATTACCCTTGAGCCTCACACGCTACTCAGCTACCCGACCGCTACGTATTTCTTTGTCGCACAAGAAAATACGGCCTTAGCTAGCCTTATAGAAGAGGGGCTTCAGAAAGCCCTGTTGGACGGAAAGTTCGATGCGCTGTTCCAGCAGTATTATGCTGATCTGATACTGAAGGCTAATTTAAAGCAGCGACTACACTATCGCCTGATTAACCCTTTGCTTCCTGAAGCGACACCACTAGACCAGAAAGCTCTCTGGTTTCATTTAGATAAAGACTGAAAGCATCATTACTTTCAGCCTCTATACCAAGAGAAACTTAGTGTTTGTGCTTATGTTTATTGGGTTTATCGTGCTGGCTCGCATGCAAACTATTAAAGACGATTTTGATCCAGGTAGGCTCATTTAAGAAACCGTTTTCCCACTCGTCCCATTTTGCACTCAAACCTGCACTTTGTATCTCTTCCAGGCTCTTGTCATTCATCATGCTCTCGACCTCTTTCGCCGTACCACGCAACATGTCTCTGAAGGCAATAAGGTCTGGCTTCGTTGCCATTGGTCCGTGCCCAGGCACAATTTGGGTTGAGTCATCGATAGAATCTAAAATTCGATCAATATTCTGGGCGACACCTCGTACACGCCCACCTGCATCCACATCAACAAAGGGGTAAAAGCCGTTAAAGAAATGGTCACCCAAATGGACAATATTTTGTTCTTTAAAGAAGATCACGCTATCGCCATCAGTATGTCCGATTGGCAAGTGCATTACAGAAATATCATGCCCGTTAAAGTGGATAGTCATACGATGATCATAGGTAATATCCGGCAGCGCATGCTTTGGGTATGGTTCCGACACCATGTTAAACAGCTTAACCTCTTGACGAGAGTTCAAACGCTGATAAACATTATCATGCGCGACAACGGTAGGCTCTTTACCCAAGAGCTTATTGCCTTGAGTATGGTCACCATGCGAATGCGTATTTAGGATGTACTTAAGCGGTTTACCAAAAGTATCAAGTGTTTTCTCTAAACCACCTGACATATCGGCATAGTCACTATCGACAACCCGTCATCACCTTCGGACAATAAGATATTCCCGCCCTTTCCCTGAAGAAAGTGAAAGCCTGGCTTTAACTCAGTCACTTTAAACTGCTTAGTACTATGGTGGTGGTTTTCTGCAACACTTAAATTTGCAGACAATAACAACATGAGGCTGGCGCCCGCTTTAATTACGTTCACTAATTTATCTCCCTATTGATTGAGTCTTTAACATGCAAACATGTGAAGCGAAACGACCACCAAGCAGAGTATTTCTGCTTCATTTCCTTCTAAAGCGCCTTGAGTATATCAGTCTTATAATTTCCTCTCACCAACATTCAGGCTAAGGTAAATATGCGCTTAATTCAGGATAAGAACAAATACCGCAGCGATCACTAAGCTCCTGGAAGTGATAGCCTGTCGCTTGTTATTATTCTCAGCATTCTAAATACATATAAAATATATATCAGGTATATTTATTATATATTTTACCTATCAGTCTATTGTCATTACTATCGCCTCATCATACAAAAAACAAAGAGAACATTATGAAGCCCTTAGTCATGAGACTTACCATGCTGATCCCTCTCCTGCTTATCACTTTCACAAGCAGCACATCAACTTTTGCTGGAGAGATGATACCTGCAAATCTTAGTTTTTCAGTTATCGTCACCGCTGAATCAGGCGGCGCGCAAGAAGCGATGGTGGTATCCAGTGGTAGCTGGTTTACTCAGCGAACGTTAGTGCATAACGCAATTCTTATCAAACATCCAAAGGGTGATTTGCTCTGGGATAGCGGCATCGGCACTGAAGTCGAAGAACAAATGCAAGTATTCGCTTTTTGGGAGAAACAGTTGTTCGCGATCGAAAACGTTAAACCCGCCATTAGCCAGTTAAACGCGAATAACTACCCCATCAGCACAATTAAAGCCATCATCCCTAGCCATATGCACTGGGATCATGTCAGTGCAATTGAAGACTTCCCAGCAACACCGGTATGGATTCAACAGCAAGAGCATGACGCCGCGCACCAAGGCAAGCCACCCGGCTTTGTCTTATCGCAATTTGATAGTCCTGACATCAAATGGCAATTCATAAAGCTCTTAGATCAACCCTACCAAGGCTTCGATAAAAGTTTGGATATCTACGGTGACGGCAGCTTAGTGTTAGTCGACCTGGCCGGGCACTCGCAAGGGCACTTGGGTCTTTTTGTTAATACGCCAGACAAAGGGCGCTATTTCTTCATTGGCGATGCAACATGGGCGATCAAAGGAATTCAAGACAACCGCGGCCGTCCGAAGATTGTTCAGTGGGCAACTGGTGTCGATAATAACGTAGACCAAGCGGAAAAAGTCATCGATCAAATTCACTCTTTAAGCAAACGTGACCCTGACTTAGTGATCGTCCCGGCTCATGACGAACTGGTCACGGCAAAACTGCCCAACTATCCCAGCTTTTTATAAGATGGATTTACACCAAGGCTAACAAAGTGAACTACCAGCAACTTGATGCCATCGCCGATGCCTATATCCCTTTGTTAGGACTGCTTGTACTTGGCTTTATCGCCAGACAAATCCTTAATAAACAATACCGAACAGCAGCCAGGTTCAGTCTACAAACCTTGGTATCAGTAGCGCTGGTTTACGCCTTAATGGCTCTGGATAACTATTTTCTTATTTGGCCTACAGTCTCACTAGACTACAGCACTCATACAGCATTATCCCTGGCCTTAGTGATGTTATTAACTCAAGGTTCAACGTTTCAAGTTCACTGGCAAGTTGCCTTGGGAGTATCATTCTTAGCGTATGCGATTTTAATGCTTTACCAGCAATATCATACTATTGCAGACATAGTCAGCACCGCTTTCATCCTGGTTCCGAGTCTGTTTATTATTAACAGGAAACTGGTCTCTAAAGACCCAAATTGGGAACACTGTTCAGCTAAGCCTTATAAGAGTTCATAAAGTCGATGCCTGGCTTTAAGGCGCATCGCCAAACTAAAGCTGCTTCCTCACAAAAGTTAGGGTAGGTATCTTCAATAGCCTGAATGAAAGAGTCTACGAAAAGTTTATACATATATTCGTCAGCTCGAACTTTATCGGCGTGATGTCGAGCGATAGTTTTTAGGTATTCGCTTTCTTTATTAGTACAGTAGAATTTGACTAAGTGCTTTATAGATTCTCGAAGCATTTGCTTCTGCTTATCCATATCGATATAAGCAAAAGCATTTTTTATTAAATTAGAGCTATTAAAAAAGTGTGTATAGAAAGAATCAAAAAAGTTGCTATCGTTACTCAGAATAAAATCGTAACTATCGTCAAAATGACTCCCGAGAGATTCAATCATCCCCATTACTTAAGCGCTCCAATGCAATTTTTATTCAGAAAGAAAATATTTTAGACTAAACATGCACATTGTTCTAAGTAATTATCGTTTTCACTCAGATGATATTCCAAGGCTGCAGATACGAGTAGTCTTATAGCCAGCCGGGATAAATTACTCGCTAAACTCTTCTAAGATAATCTTTAGGCGTACATCCAGTCCAACGTTTAAACGCTCTCAAAAAGCTAGCGGACTCAGCGTAACCTAACTGATCAGCCAATGCGGCCACTGACACTTTCCCTGCAGCCATCATCCCTAGACAGCGCTGTTTCTTATGCTCATCCAGGATACCTTGGTAACTCGTGTTGGCAGCGCTTAGTTTTCTGCGGAAGGTACGCTCACTCACAGAAAACATCTTTGCCACTTCAGGAACGCTTGGAAAGCGCCCTTCGTAGCCTTCAATGACTTGCTTGGTTTGTGAAACAATATCTTCATCTTGCGAATAGAACTTACGTAATAGCTCATAAGCTTGAACTCGATATAGCTGATGAGCGAGAGGGTTCCCGTGCTTCATCGCCACACTCAAAATGACGCGTGGAAGCCGAAACCAGTTATAGGGCTGATCGAAATGTAAATCAAAGTCGATATATTTCTGATACTCCGCCAAACACTTACCTTCAGGCTTAGGCCGAGCAGTACCTGCAGCAATTAGTATTTCGTTTGGTTTTTCAAGAAACTCCCTTACAAAGATATAGGTTCCCATAAGGTCTCTGTCGGCAATAAATGTCCTGAGTTTAGGTGAGGCCTCTGGTAAGGTATAACGTAGCTCTATCCAATCTTTATCAAAATGCAAAGTCATATGTGAAAAGAGCAGTGATAATGACTGAAATTGAGCG
>NZ_LWFZ01000725.1:0-11940 GCF_001635225.1 Oleiphilus sp. HI0086 | reverse complement strand
TAGGTATGCGCGTAATGCTTTTGCTAAAGACTCCACTATTGGCATTAGTTATGCTCCTTCGTTCGAATGGATGTTTTCAATCGAGTTTCACGCTGTAAATGGTACATTTTGGTTGCCTGACTTAGAAAATCCAGATATGGAAAAACAACGTAAGCACTGGAATATGTTTTTAGCTCAGGTGGCGTATCGTTTCTAATGCAAGACACAAAAAAACAGCTTTTTGTTAGTTTATATTGGAAGTCCGCAGTTGGCCTAGCTGCGATCTTTCTATCGTTCATCTCATTTTTTACATACTTCAATGTAGCGCAAATGCAATCCTTGCAAGCGCATAATAGAAGTGTGAACCAGCAGCAATATATTATTGAATATAACGGTTTGCTCAAGAAGAGCTCATTGCAGCTAATTAATATAATTGATGGTCTACCAAATTTAACGTCAGAAGGTCCGTATATTGAGGACAAGCTCGATTCGCACTGGCTGTCTTTACAGATAACTTGGGCCCTAGAGAGCGCAACCTTACTTAATGCAAAAGGCGAAGTGATTGGGCAGTGGGGTGATCAACGCATTCGTCCAAACTCCGACGTAATTGAGCGTACCTTGACGAGTCGCACTCCGTCCGAAGAAATGATCTGTTTTGAATTTTGTCAGTTAGCTGTACTGTCTCCGATTCTAGATATTAATGGTGATATTAAACTTATTCAGCTGAGCGTATCACTAGCAGATATGATGCTAGATTTTAATCGAATCACCGGATCTGATATCGGGATACTCACGCCGGTTAATAATAACTCTGAAGCATCAGTACAGTTTGGCAAGACTGGATTGGCTTTCTCTTCTTTGACGAATAAGCCTTTACTACAGCCAATTCTTCAGCAGCATGCTATTCAAAGTCGATGGAGGCGTGACTTTGTCGAAGCTGAAGGGCAGTTAATCAACATTATTGATTTACCAGGTTCTCAGTATGAGCTTATGTTCGTCTCTAACTCTGAATTGGTTGGTAGTAATGCGCTAATTGCATTTATATCTGATACAACCCAAGCCAGAGAGCAAATAGAGTATGCTCGGCACACGCACGTTATAACTGGCTTAGTTGCGATTATTGTTTCAATGCTGTTGATATTCCTCGTTTTGTGGCGGCCGATTCGTTCTCTGCAGCGGCAAGCCAAGGCGCTTCCTTTATTGCCTCAAGGACGATATAAAGAAGCAAAAGACAAGCTTAAGCGCATGGCGAGCAACCGTATTTTTGCTGATGAAATTAGCCAGCTACAAACTACTTCTTTGCAGGTAACCTCTCAGTTAGAGGCCTATCACCAGAAACTGAGTGATAATACCGAAGAGCTTCACCAAATGGCTCACTTCGATGCCTTGACTGGTTTGGCGAACCGGCCCTATTTGATAGAGTTGGTTGATAAGAAGTTAGAGAGCCAAGATGAAACTGAGCGAAAGTTTGCGTTTCTCTACCTTGACCTTGATAACTTCAAACACATTAATGATGCCCTAGGGCACCTGGTTGGTGATAACTTATTGTCTGTGGTTGCCGACCGACTTAAAAGTTGTGTTTCTGATATTGATATTGCAGCGCGTACCGGTGGCGATGAATTTTGCCTTGTGCTTAGTGGTGTTCACAGTGAAAAGAAGGTTGTAGAGCTTGCAAGAAAGGTGCTGAGAGTTCTGGAAGAGCCCGTTGCAATTGAGGGAAGGCGCCTTTCTGTATCATCGAGTATTGGCATCACATTGTCTCTTTTGGATGGTGTATCCGCTGCAACTTTGTTGCAAAACGCCGATCTAGCGATGTATCAAGCCAAAGCCTCAGGCAAGAATAGCTACCATATCTTTAATCATCAGCTCCATAAAGATGCTGACTCGCGTATGGCCTTGGAGGAAGAGTTACGCCATGCTGTCGAACGGGAAGAGTTTGTATTGCACTATCAACCGCAAATGGATTTGAGTACCGGAAAGCTGATTGGTTGCGAAGCTCTATTAAGGTGGCAGCATCCTAAGCGTGGTTTGTTATCGCCATTTTTCTTTATCGATATGGTAGAGAATAACGGCCTGATTATTCCCATTGGTAAGTGGATTATTCATGAGGCTTGCCGCCAGTGTGCCGATTGGCAGCAGCGCGGGCTAAGTGACGTTAAAATGTCGATCAACCTGTCAGCTCGCCAGTTTAGTGATCCTGACTTACTTAACGATATTACTCAGGCAATTTCTTTGCACCGAGTTAACCCCGAGAACTTAGAGTTTGAGGTGACTGAGTCCTTGTTAGCGACCGATATTAAGCATGCGATTTCCTTATTGAAAGAGTTGCAGTCTTTGGGACTAACCATTGCAATTGATGACTTTGGTACGGGATACTCTTCTCTTAACTACCTTAAGCAGCTCCCTCTGGATAAACTCAAGGTCGACCGTGCATTTATTATGGACTTACCCAACGATAATGATGACAAGCAGATCACAGCAGCAATTGTTGCCATGGCGCATACTTTGAACTTGAAGGTAGTGGCTGAAGGTGTGGAAACAGTTGAGCAGATGGCTTTCTTGCAAGAGTTGGGTTGTGAGATTGGGCAGGGATATCTATTTGACAAGCCCTTGAGTGCTGATGAGTTCTTCTCGTCCCCGCTTAAGTCTGTCGGGTTTAAGCCAAATAACTAAGATAGGCTTTGATTTCCAGGATATTTCAAAGCGGGGCGTAAGCCCCGCTCATGGTTCAAGGTCTAGAACAGATCTTCGATCGATAAATAGCGTTCGCCAGTATCATAACTGAAAATCACGATGCGGCTGCCAGGAGTAAATTCAGCTTCCTTCTTTTTAACTGCGGCTAAGGTAGCGCCAGAAGAAATACCTACAAAAATCCCTTCCTGCTTTGCACACTCACGTGCCATGTCGAAAGAGTCTTCTTCAGATACTTGAATTGTTCCTGTCAGTATCTCAGTGTTCATGATGTCAGGAATAAAGCCAGCGCCGATACCTTGAAGGCGATGCAGTCCTTTTTCGCAACCACTGATCACTGCGGACTTTTCGGGTTCAACTGCGTAGGATTGTATAGAAGGGAAGGCTTTACGAAGTTCCTCTGTACAGCCAGTGATATGACCGCCAGTGCCAACACCGGTAATCAGATAATCAAGACCATCGGGGAAATCGGAAATAATCTCTTGCGCAGTAGTACGGCGATGGATCGCAACATTTTCAGCATTGGTAAATTGTTGTGGCATCCAGTGATTACTGCCTTTTGTAACTAGTTCGGCAGCTGTTTCAATTGCACCGCCCATGCCTTTTTCTTTTGGTGTTAGTACGAGCTCGGCACCCAGAGCTGTCATGTACTTTCGACGCTCTATAGACATTGACTCCGGCATAACTAGAATCAGCTTATAGCCTTTTACCGCAGCTGCTTGAGCCAGACCGATGCCGGTGTTTCCTGATGTCGGTTCAACAATAACGGTATCTTTGTTGATCTGGCCTGACTTCTCGGCGGCCTCGATCATAGCGAGGCCAATACGGTCTTTAATGCTGCCGCCGGGATTAAAGCGTTCGACCTTCATCCATACTTCGATATCGTCTCGGAAAAGCTTGTTGATTCGTACGTGCGGCGTGTTGCCGATGGTTTCAAGAATGTTGTTATATTTCATTTGAATATTCCCTTTGAGTGGCATTCAGTCATTACAATATACTTGGTTACTGACTTAGCTTACTATTCGAATCAGCTCTCAATACGCAGAGCTTGGAGAGGCACCGGTTGCTGCAAGCAGTATTGGGCTTAGCGAGTTGTTTTGCATGATGAGAGAGTGAAATGCGCATAGCTAAAAATCGTCAGAAATGAGGTCGCCAATAGGGTAAACTATCGGCCATAAAAACGATACACTTAGGCGCTAAATAGTAGGCAACATAATTTACTGTACTTGCTCCAAAATTCAATAAAACTTATTTTCAGTATATAGACTAATAAAGGAAACAAAGCGAATGAGTGTAGCAAGGCTTGCACCGACTCAATCAAAGGTAGAAACGGATGATGGTTTACTACTGAACTTCTACTACTGGCCTAATCAAAATGCTAAAGCTGCGATTGTTATTTCGCATGGCTGGAGTGAACATGCAGGGCGTTATCAGTGCATTGCTGAGTGGTTTGTTTCCCAGGGATACGCAGTCTATGCGCTAGATCATCGAGGGCATGGTCAGTCTGAAGGTAAGCGCGGGCATGTAAGGCGTTGGAGTGACTACGCGCAAGACTTGGAAACACTGCGTTCTACAGTCATGGAAGAAAAGCAATATTTACTTGGTCATTCGATGGGTGGAATGATTAGTTTGCACCACTTGTTAGAGTATCCTGGCCGATTCAGTGGTGTAGCCTTAAGTGGGCCAGCGGCTGATGTTTCAATTGCTGTCCCGTGGTTTACGCGTGTTATTGGCAATACAATGAGTTTCTTTCTACCTAGACTCAGTCTTGCTCATCCCATAGAAGCAAGTGTGGTGTGTTCTGATCCCGAGGTTGTTGCCGCTTATGCCACAGACCCATTTAATCACGGTAAGGTTAGTGCACGTTGGTTTACAGAGTATTTATCGGCAGTTACTAAGCTACGCAAGCAGGCTTCGCAAATCAAAACGCCCATCGCTATATGGCACGGAGAAGGCGATGAACTCGTTGAGCCCTGGGTGAGTGAACACTTATTTGATCGTTTAGAGATGACTAATAAGCAAAGAAAAATCGTTCCCAAGGCTTTGCATGAGATTTTATTAGAGCCAAGCTGGCCGGAAACTGCGAAAGAAATGAAAAATTGGTTGGAGCGGTTTTAGCTTAGCGGTAGAATGGCGCGCTTTATTAAGTGTGTTATTTCGCTTTTTTCAGTTTTAAGGAATGTGAGTCAATAGATGTTGGAAGTAAACCCGCTAGTGCAGCAAATAAAAGATATGTCTGAGCGTGTGCAAACGCTTAGGGGGTATCTTTGACTTTGATGTAAAAAAAGAGCGACTTGTAGAAGTTGAACGTGAATTAGAATTGCCTAGTGTCTGGGATGATCCGGACAACGCGCAAGCGCTTGGCAAAGAACGCTCTAATCTAGAAGCTGTTGTAGCAACCATAGAAAATCTCGACGTTGGTCTGGTGGATGCTCAGGAGCTGCTGGATATGGCTGTGGAAGAGCAAGATGAAGAAACGGTTTCTGCTGTTGAAGATGAGCTTGGCACGCTAAGTGAAAAGCTTGAAACGCTAGAGTTTCGACGAATGTTTTCTGGCGAGATGGATGAAAACAACGCATATCTCGATATTCAGTCTGGCTCAGGTGGTACCGAGGCTCAAGATTGGGCCAGCATGTTATTGCGTATGTTCTTACGGTGGGGGGAGAAGAAAGGTTTCAAGACTGAAATCATTGAACTCTCCGACGGTGAAGTTGCCGGCATCAAAAGTGCGACAATCCAATTTACCGGTGAATATGCATTTGGTTGGTTACGTACAGAGACAGGTGTCCATCGCTTGGTAAGAAAATCTCCTTTTGATTCAGGCAGCCGTCGCCATACTTCTTTTGCATCGGTGTTTGTATCACCGGAAATTGATGATAACGTCGATATTGAAATTAACCCGGCAGACCTGCGTATTGATACGTATCGCTCTAGTGGTGCGGGCGGCCAGCACGTTAATACAACCGATTCAGCAATACGTATTACTCATGAGCCAAGCGGTATTGTGGTCCAATGCCAGAACCAACGTTCACAGCATCAAAACAAAGATAAGGCTATGCAGCAGCTTCGAGCAAAGTTATATGAGCTAGAGATGATGAAGCGTAGCGAAGCGGCACAAGCATTGGAAGATACCAAGTCAGATATTGGTTGGGGAAGTCAAATCCGCTCCTATGTACTGGACTCTTCGCGGATCAAAGATCTGCGAACCAATGTTGAGACCAGTAACTGCAATAATGTCTTAGATGGCGACCTGGATCAGTTTATCGAAGCCAGTCTTAAGCAAGGCCTTTAATTTTTAGTTTGCTGCTATCGTCTTTGGTGGCAGCAATGGATAAGTAATTGGAAGAAAATATGTCGAACGAACAGAATACTACGAACACTGAAGACCAAAATAAGTTGATCACTGAGCGTAAGAACAAACTCAAGGAACTGCGTGATGGTTGTTCAGCAAATGGTCACCGTAATGACTTCGAGCGAAAAGATTTAGCAGGAGATCTGTTAGAAAAGTTCGGTGAGTTCTCTAAGCCAGAGCTAGAAGAACAGGATAACCAAGTATCTGTTGCGGGTCGAATCATGTTTCAGCGGGGGCCATTTACTAAGATTTCTGATGTATCGGGTGGTATGCAGTATTACGTACCAAAAGATATTCAAAAAGAAATTGGCTACAAAACCCGTTTTGATTTAGGTGATATTGTTGGTGTACGGGGTGCCCTGCATAAGTCGGGTAAGGGCGAGTTATTTGTTAATATAGAACGTGCAGAAGATGTGGTTATCCTGACTAAGGCACTACGCCCTTTACCGGATAAGTTTCACGGCTTGGCGGATCAGGAAACTAAGTATCGTCAGCGCTATGTTGACTTGATCATCAACCAGGAAACTCGCGATTTGTTTATGGTTCGCTCCAAGATTATTGAGGGGATTCGTAAATACCTAAGTGATCGTGACTTTATGGAAGTTGAAACACCGATGCTGCAAACCATTCCTGGTGGCGCAACGGCTAAGCCTTTTGAAACGCATCACAATGCACTGGATATCGGTATGTACTTGCGTATCGCGCCAGAATTGTACTTGAAGCGCTTGGTTGTAGGTGGTTTTGAGCGAGTGTTTGAAATTAACCGTAACTTCAGAAATGAAGGTCTTTCGACCCGTCATAATCCTGAATTCACAATGATCGAATTCTACCAGGCTTACGCAACTTATCATGACTTAATGGATACTACTGAAGACATGCTGCGTACTATCGCCTTGGATGTACTGGGTACAACTGACATTAAATCAACTAAGAAAGATGCAGATGGCGAAGTGATTTCCGAGACGGTCTATGACTTTGCCAAACCCTTCGAGCGCATGACAATGGCCGAAGCGGTGCTTAAGTACAATCCAGACTTTGAGCCGTCTATCATCAACGACGCCGGAAATAACTTGGAGCAAATGATTGCCTATGGACGCCAGGTCGGTATTAGAGAAGATGCTAAGCAATCTGCCTGGGGTGCAGGTAAGTGGTTATGCGAAATCTTTGAAGAGACTGCTGAAGAAAAGCTCGATCAGCCTACTTTTATTACTGCCTACCCATGGGAAGTTTCTCCATTAGCGCGTCGAAATGATGACAACCCATTTATCACTGACCGTTTTGAGTTCTTTGTTGGCGGCCGTGAATTGGCAAATGGCTTTTCGGAGCTTAATGACGCTGAAGACCAGGCTGACCGCTTCCGCAAGCAGGTTGAAGAAAAAGATGCTGGTGATGATGAAGCGATGCATTACGACTCAGATTACATCCAGGCTCTTGAATACGGTATGCCACCTACTGCAGGTGAGGGTATCGGTATTGATAGGCTAGTGATGCTATTTACCGACAGCCCAACCATTAAAGACGTTATTTTGTTCCCGCACATGAAGCCAGTATCTTAATAAGGGGCTTATTGTTTGGGTTTCATATGATGGCTGAAGGTTCAGAAAAAGAAGGTAGACTGAGTGAGTCCTGGCAGCAAGTTGTCGGCGACCAGCTTACCCTGCCTTACATGCAGTCTTTACGTGGATTTCTAAGCAGCGAAAAGGCTGCGGGTAAAATTATTTATCCGCAAGGCTCCGAAATCTTCAATGCGCTGAATCATACCGCTTTTGAAGAGGTAAAGGTTGTTATTATCGGGCAGGACCCGTATCACGGGCCTGGGCAGGCGCATGGTTTGTGTTTCTCGGTTCAGCCGGGTGTAGCAATACCGCCTTCATTACGTAATATATATCAAGAACTCAACACGGATACAGGCATGCCGATTCCAATTTCAGGAAATCTAATTTCTTGGGCCGATCAAGGTGTGCTATTGCTGAATGCGGTGTTGACGGTTGAGCAGGCTCGAGCTGGTGCCCACCAAGGAAAAGGTTGGGAAACGTTTACTGACAGGGTTATTGAGTTGCTGAATCAGCAACGGTCTGGTGTTGTTTTCCTGCTTTGGGGGAGTTATGCCCAAAAGAAAGGTAAGCTGATTGATCGTCAGAAGCACTTTGTATTGGAAGGACCGCACCCTTCGCCGCTTTCTGCCTATCGTGGTTTTTTTGGCTGTCGCCATTTCTCAAGGACAAATCAATACTTGATAGATAATGGTAAACAGCCAATAAACTGGGCGTCTGTTGTTTAAAAATTAAGTATTTATCTAATAAAAAGCCGATCAAGTGATCGGCTTTTTTTATGTCTTAGGCCTGCTTATTCTATTAGGCATTTAGCAACGCCATTGCTGCTTCCATTTCAGCACTTAGGTCTTCATCTGCATTCGGGTCCATAGTTGGGTCAACGCCAATACGTTCAAACGCTGTAATGTGCGACCAGTCCATCTCTACATAGTGGTGTTCTGAGCCAGCATAGCTGTGTAGCATGGCAACCATGACCAAATCGGCGTAATCCGCTTTTTCAACTTCTCGAGTGAAATTAACACACTCTTTGGGTACAGGTTTGAGCTCGGATGGAAAGTCCCATTTCTCTAATATCTTCTGACCCACGATGGGCTGAAGTTCATCCAAAAGGTTGTCGAGCATTACGCTATTTATTTGAACGTCGTTATCTTCAACGTACTTAAGGACCGGCAAAGAACCGATGGAATAAACGAGTCCGGCCAACGTCGCTTGGCCTGCAGCCAGATGAGGGTGCTGCCGTGCGAGCACACTACATATACCCGCTACTTCGGTACTGCGCTCCCAAGTCTCGCGCATACGCTTGTCGATCATCTCTGAAGTTGCTTGGAACATCTGCTCCATTGCGAGGCCTGTTGCAAGATTACTCGTATATTGCATGCCTAAGCGGTTTACTGCCATGTTTAGCGTAGTGATTTCATTTGCACCGCGAAACAAAGGGCTGTTGCTAACCTTGAGTAGGCGTGCTGATAAGGCAGTATCTTTGTTAATAACGTCGATCAGGTCGAATAACCCCGAATCTTCGTCTTCGCTGATTCTCTTAACATCTAAAGCAATTTCAGGAAGCGTTGGTAAGACAATAGTGTCGTTCTCAATTGCTTCCAATATATCTTGTTTTATCTTCTGACCAATTTCTGACATGAATACCTCGATTCAAGATGTTTTTCATCTACTCATTAGTTATAGCAGAGCAAAACGCTTTTGTTCTAGAAATTATCGGAACGAAGTAAAAAACCTGAGTTCGTTATAGTTTTCTTAAGAATAACTAAGGTCAGACACAATAAACCCAGTATCCAGGTCGGAGCCGATATACGTTGTCTCACCTGTATCGACTTGTTCCTTGTTTAGCACAGCTAAAGCAGTAATAATCGTATCTGTCAATGTATGGGCTCGGACGAGCTTACCGACTTTCTTGGGCAAACCTTCGATAGTTTTAATAAACACATCGGCACCTGGCTCGAGTTGATCGGCGGCAGTGCCATTTCCTTCAAGTAAACACATGCGCTTTTTAAGCTTACCTAAGAACTTCATACGGGCGATGATTTCCTGTCCGGTATAACATCCTTTTTTAAAGCTGACTGCACCCAATTCATGTAGATTCAGCTCCTGAAGAATGAACTGTTCTTGTGTGGCAGAAAATACTTGTGGAATACCTGCTTTAGTTTCTTTCGCCAGCCAGTTTTCAAGGGCCTCAGTATCTGAACAGCTGTCATCGGGTACTTGTTGGGACCAGAACTCCAAAAGGCCTTGCTTACCGGGTAGTCTTATTAACAGGGTGTTGTCATCACCTGCTTTGTTTGAATTGTCTTCGGGGGCTTTTAATGCGGCCAATTCAGGGTAGCGCTCACATATAACTGCTAATGATGGCGTGCTACAACCATAAGAGTGAAAGTTAGCTTCTTTGAGTTCGCACTTAAAGAAAACTGCGTATTTGCTTAAGGTCTTGAGGATATGTTCAAAGCAGCTTTCATCTACGGACAGCAATAAACCATTTGAAATCCGTACAACTTTAAACAAGCCATATATACGTCCCTTGGGTGTGTTCAGGGTGCCATAAGAGAAATGGTTCGAATCTAGGGAGTTGATATCAGTAGAGCATTGACCTTGAAGAAACTTTTCTGAGTCTTCACCAGTGATGCTGATAAAACGACTGGGTAGATTGATAAACATGTGAGTCATAATGTGGTAACTGTCAGTTGTAATTAGTTTTTTAGTATTTAGCGATTATACAGCATCGCGGTGCTTTATATTGATATTGCCGAATTTGCTAAAGACGCGAAAACGTCTAAATGAATCTGGACACTCAAGGTTTAGAGGTGTAACTAATATATGAGATTTACTTGTGTACGCACTAATAAAGGCTAGGCGACTATCAATAAGAGGAGCATGTTTTACCGTAAGTAAGCAAAGATATCTGGAGATAAAACTTTTTCCAAGTATTTGTCCGTTGATTGCATCTTCGTTCGAAAAGTAAATACTAAGGTTCTCGTTGGAAACAACTAAGGAAGTGATAGCAAAGCGAGAGCGAAGCAAAGCTCGACTTAGCAGATGGTAAAAACCAGCTAGTGTGCATATCAAGCAGATAGAAACTTTTAGCGGCAGATAAATTTCGTGAGTAAGGCTAAGAAAAATAGCCGCGGCATACGGGAGCAAAATTACTCCCGCAAGTAACTTGGACGGTATAAACTGAACTTTAGTCTGGCTGAACACGGTCAAGAATAATCTTAACTATGCGAGCGTGATCCGGGTCTTCTGGTGCTCCGTTACGCATAAACCAAGCAAAAAGATCGGGGTCTTCACAATCTAATAAGTTTCTAAAACGGGCTTGGTCATCTTCAGGAAGAGTAGAGTAGGCCTCTTTCAAGAATGGCACTAACAGCACATCAAGTTCGAGCATTCCTCGGCGGCTATGCCAAAACAATCGGTTGAATTCAGCCCTTTTCGTTTCATCGAGCTGGCTTGTTTCTTGGGTGTCATTTGCTGAGTTTTGCGAAGGCTGATCCGACATTGAGTTATCCAATTGTTTGCAGAGGCTGCATTATAGTGCTTGCTTTGGGTACACTCAAGAACAGAGCGTCGTTGTGGTGTAAGATATAAGCTGAATGACTCCGGCTACGCATCGCCGTGGTTAATTAGTGTATATTTAACTGAATAATGAATTTAGAGGCTTATTGATGTCTTGGCAGGTCTACATGATCCGAACATCCTGTGGAAAACTATATACCGGCATCAGCACGGATATTGATCGGCGATTTAAAGAACATTGCGAAATGTTTGAGAAAAAGGCGGGGAAGGGCGCCAAGTTTTTCCGTGGTCATGAACCTAGAGAGATCGTTTATTCTCAAGATTTTGAGAGTCGCTCAGAGGCTACTAAGAGAGAGGTAGAGATAAAAAGAATGAGCGTGCTTAAAAAACAAACGCTCATTTGTGAAGCATCAAACCGCTAACGAGTACCCGATAGACTAGAGTACCTTATTAACTATTTTGGTAAGCTGCTCCGGGTCGAATGGCTTAACTAGCCAGCCGGTTGCTCCCGCTTTTTTGCCTTCGGTTTTCTTATCAAGACCTGACTCGGTTGTGAGTAACAGAATGGGTGTAGACTTATGCGAGCCAAGCGCACGCACCTCAGCTGTCATCTCAATGCCACTCATATTGGGCATATTTACATCCGATATGATTAACTCGTAAGCATTATCTTTTGCTTGGTGCAAACCCTGTAAACCGTCAGTTGCTTCGGTCACTTTGTGTCAGGCGATCTCGAGGGTGAATTTGATCATTTGTCTCATTGATGCAGAGTCATCAACAACTAATATGTTTGCCATGTTTAACTTCTCTTCTCGCTACTTCTGCTGGTAAATAAGTGGTCTT
>NZ_LWFZ01000724.1:0-4784 GCF_001635225.1 Oleiphilus sp. HI0086 | reverse complement strand
CCTGGTTCTCATGCAGCTGTTCTTCACGGCTGATCCGCTTCAAACGATCCTTTGCTTGCATTTCGATCAGCAGTAAATCCTGAGAATCTTGAGAGAACTTTGATGCCGAGCAGTCTGCAAGAAGCTCTTGGCCGTTGTGTAGAATAAACTCGCAGTCACGTTGAGTGTATGAGTGCCCGCCATCAATAATGGCCTGGAACTCGTCAAACAAAAGTTCTTCATGTTTAATAAAGAGGTGATCTAGCTTGCTGGATAGTATTCGTTTGTAACCGGCTTGCAGGAGCATTTCGGCAGCAGGATTGATAAATTTAATCTGGTAATTTGCATCAATAAGGATAACAGCAGTCGACAAGCCTTCGAGTATGCGTTGTTGGTAGGCATCTGAGAACAGGTTGGTTGTCATTAAAGCTTGTATCCATTGAAAGACGAAATTACATGCAAACAGGCTTGCTCTTGCCTGGGGCGAACTATAATAGCCAAAGCAAGAAGCAAACCAATGTTTTATGTGGCGTCGAATATGTTCAGAGAGTAGCTATTTAGCGAGCTCCCGACTGCTTGCGTGTCAGGGCTCTTGGTTTAGTATAGATGAAGATAGGATGTGCGCACCAATTTTGTGCATTGCTTTTTTGGGGTGTTCCCTATTGGTGCTCTCTATGTGTTAGTTAATTTTGAACGCTCTGGCGATAGGTCGATGAACTGTAAATTGACTACTGGCTGAGATAAGAGCCTTGTTTTGTGGGTCGATAACTTGGACCGTGATCGTGTGTGTTCCTCTATTTAGGCTTGTTAGCAGCAAGCTCGCCCCTTTTTGTAATGCAACTTCGGCACCATCCAGCAGAAAGCGCAGTTTGTCCTCTGCTCTTAATGAAGGCTCTAATATGGTGCTTACAGTGATGTCACCCGTGCCTGAGTGGAGTGCGCTCCGGTCTATTGGTGCGCTAATAACAAGTGACTGGTAAAGAAAGCTGTCGTCTGTAGGTGCAGAGCTAAAACTTATGGGGCTTGGTTTTAGTGCAGGTATGGTTGGAACGGGTTCGACTTCCAAGGTGACGGCGTTGCTTTGTGGTTGGTCTGAGTACGATATGCTGCCATCTGGTTTTGTGACTTTATAGACGGTTGTTGTGCTGGTGCTTTCTTCGGCATACAGCTTACTCGTGCTGACGAAAAACAATAAAGCCAATAAAGTAACCTTTATGGCGATCAACAAATTGCTAGTCTTGAATTGATCTTGTGTAAGCACAGTCTATACCCTCGTTAAATAACTGCTATAGTTAGAAAAAGCTTTGAAGAAGCAGTGTAACAGAGAGTCTTTTCGCTTCTAAAGCTCATCTATAGTTTAGCTCACAATTTGATGAGCTATTTTTGATATTTGAGGTTTTTTCTTTGTCCCATAATTCCGCCAGTAGCTCTTATGACAATGCGGCGAATGTATCGAGTGCTGAAGCAGTAGAGCCTGCTCAAGTAGCTGTATCGCGTTATCTTCAAAATGCTTATCTGCATGTCATGGCGCTAGCTGGGTTTGCTTGTTCACGTGAGGTGTTTTTGCACGGCTTACCCGTAGACGAAAGAGCTTCAAGTAGCGGTATGATGAGAGCGGTTCATAGCCAAGGCAAATTACAGTGCCGCCAAATGGATTTGGCGGACCTGGAAAAGGCCGCCTTGCCTTGCCTTGCTCAGCTTAAAGGGAGTGATGAGGCTTGGCTCGTGATTGAGCGCTACGATACTTCCCGGTGTGTTTATAGCGTTAAAATTTTTAGCTCTGAGGGAGAGGGGCAGGCTTATTGGAGCGCGCCTGAGCTTAGTGAGAAAATCTCTGCAGAGCTGGTTTCGGTATTTCCAAAGGCGCATACGAGCAGTTCCTTAGACCAGCCAAGAAGAAGTGGTTTTGCTTCGTGGATGTGGCAGGAGCTAAGAGCTTTAAGTCGTGTTTATCGGGATATTATTGCAGCGACTTTATTGATTAACGTCTTTGCTTTGGCTGCGCCATTGTTTGTCATGAATGTTTATGATCGGGTAGTTCCCAATCAGGCAATCGAGACGCTTTGGGTTTTGGCGTCAGGTCTGGTCTTAGTGATCGTTTTTGAGCTGCTGGTAAAATTGCTTCGACATGTGTTTTTGGAACAGGCCGGTAAGCGTTTAGACTTGGTTTTGTCGAGTAAGCTATTTTCCAAGGTTTTGAATATCAGGCTTGAAGAATTTCCTTCGTCAGTGGGCTCACTTGCCAGTCAGGTGAAAGAGTTTGACTCGATCAAGCAGTTCTTTACTGCGGCGACAATGACGGCGCTCGCAGATGTTCCTTTTGCCATTATCTTTCTATTGGTTATCGCTTCTGTGGGTGGGCAGCTGGCCTTGGTGCCTTTAATAGCGGCTGCTTTCCTCTTGCTCTATGGTTACGTTGTGCATTTCCCGATAAAAAAAGTGGTTGATTTGATGCAGCAGGCAGCCGCTGAAAAAAATAGTGTTTTGGTTGAGAGCTTAAGCGGCATTGAAACGATCAAGTCCCTTAATGCGCAAGGGCGTCAGCAGGGCTTGTGGGAGAGAGCGCTGGTGCGCATGTCGCTATTAGGAGCGAGAGCCAAGCATCTGACCGACTCTGTATCGATCGTATCAGCTTCCGTTATGCAGCTTTCAACCATGGCGATTGTAATTGTCGGTGTTTATCAGATTGAGCAGCAAGCTTTGAGTTTAGGCGCTTTGATTGCTTGTGTGCTGTTAAGTTCTCGCGCCTTAGCGCCGATGTCCCAGATTGCTAACCTGATATCTCAATACCAACAAGCAAGGTCAGCGCTTAAGGGCTTGGATGATTTGTCTCGGCGTGCTGATGAATTGGAAGATATTTCTAAATCGCTGAGTTTGGGGGGCAAAATAACAAGCATCGAGATGCGAGATTTATCCTTTTCGTACTCGGGTGGGCCTAAAGTTTTGAAGGATATTAATCTGTCTTTGAATGCAGGTGAAAAAGTAGGGATTATTGGAAAGATTGGCTCTGGAAAAAGTTCACTGCTGCGGTTGTTGCTGGGCTTTGGTAGAGCTGATGCCGGACAATTATTAGTGAATGGCTTCGAGGTTCAGCATTTGAACGCAAGTGAACTAAGGTCGTCTATTGCTTATGTTCCCCAAGAAATTACCCTGTTTAGCGGTAGTCTGCGTGAAAATATCCTAATGAAGGCTCCAGAAGTGCCGCAGGAAGCTTTGCTTAAAGCGGTGGATTTGTCAGGTTTGTCGGAATTGGTTCAAACTCATGAGATGGGTTTGGATATGCCGATAGGAGAGCAAGGGAAAGGCTTGTCTGGTGGGCAGAGGCAGTGTGTGGCAATCGCTAGAGCGCTTATCAATGACCCTGACTTATTGTTATTTGATGAGTTAAGTTCTTCAATGGATAATCAGACAGAACAGATGATCATCAATAATATTCGGAATATCTCTAAGGATAAGGTGCTGCTACTTAGCACGCACCGGGCTTCTTTGCTGGCCCTGGTGGACCGAATTATCGTGATGGATCAAGGAAAAATTGTTGCTGATGGGCCAAAGGAAAGTGTTTTGGATGCGCTCAAGCGAGGCTTGATTCAGGCAGGGAGCCAAAGTGCTCACAATGATAAACAAGGTCATGGAAAGGGAGGTGTTTCCAATGACTGAGTTCCGTTCAACCCCTATCACTCAAGCCTTAAATGATCATGGTAATGTCATAAAGTCACGACGCTTGCTGTGGCTTATAATTTTGATCTCTTTTTCATTTATCTGCTGGACTGCTTATGCAGAGGTGGATGAGTTGGTTCGTGGTGTAGGTAAGGTTATCCCTTCGAAGCAATTGCAGTTGGTCCAGAATCTTGAGGGTGGCATTCTCTCGGAATTATTGGTGGAGGAAGGTGAGGAAGTCGAAGCCGGTCAGGTTTTATTAAAACTGGATGATAAGCAGCTTGCTTCCCGTTTTCGGGAGCGTGAACAGGTAGTGCGAGTGCTTCAGGCTCGCTCAGAAAGGCTGCGAGCCGAAGCGCAAGGCGGAGAGCTTTCTTTTTCTGAATCTCTGGTTCGTGATGACCAGGCTTTAGTGAGAGAGCAGCAAGCGCTTTTTACTCAAAGGCTTGAACAGTTAAGAGCCTCCAAAGTAATAATAAGTCAGCAAATTCAGCAGAAACACCAATTATTGGATCAGCTTCAAGGTCAGCTTCGTCAGTCTAGAGCGCAGGAGTTGCTGGTGAAAAAGGAGTTGGCAATATTGGAGCCTTTGTTTGAGCAAGGGGTTGTCTCTGAGGTGGAGCTGATCAGGTCTGAAAAGAGTGTCTTGGAGGCCAAGGGGAGAGCCTCAGATATTGAGCTGAAGTTGCCGCAAATTGAATCGTCTATCAAAGAGCTGACAAATCGTAGAGCTCAGTTAGAGTTGGACTTTAGGTCTGAGTCTCGTCTTGAATTAAATGATGTGTTAGCAGAGCTGGCTCAGATGTCTCAAGGTCACGATGTATTGGAGGATAGGGTTGACCGAACCCAGGTTCGATCGCCTGTTAATGGTATCGTTAAAGAGCTTATGGTGACCACCTTGGGTGGGGTTATTCAGCCGGGAATGGATTTGGTGAGTGTTGTCCCGATGGAGGATGCTTTGCTAATTGAGACAAAAGTCCGCCCTGCCGATATTGCACGACTGTACCCTGGACAGAAAGCAATGGTAAAATTCACCGCATATGATTTCACGGTTTATGGAGGGCTCGAAGCTGAGCTGGTTCATATTAGTGCTGATTCCAGTACAAATGAACAAGGTGATAGCTTCTACCTGGTACGCGTCAAGACGC
>NZ_LWFZ01000723.1:0-14803 GCF_001635225.1 Oleiphilus sp. HI0086 | reverse complement strand
AGCTCATGGTTAAGTGGGCTGCTACCTAGTAGAGTGATGCTAGGTGCGCCAGTATCTTGAACGTTAATTGTTCGGGTAACGGTAGTAGCAGAGTTGCCTGAGGAATCGTTCACGTTGTAGCTCAGTACATAACTGCCGATTACGGTTGCATTGACTGTACCGCTGACACCGATGTTTGAAGATACATCTCCATCGACATTATCTAGCGCTGTCGCACCCGGGTCGGTGAAGATTGTATTCACCTCATGATTAATGGGGTTGGTTCCGATCAGCGTAATAACAGGGCCGCTCGCATCAGCAACATTAACTGTTCGTGTGACGGGGATTGCAGCGTTGCCAGCCGCATCACTCACGTTATACACAAGGGTGTAGCTACCAATTGTACCGGTATCAACAGTGCCACTCTGAATAATGCTTGCTGAAATATCGCCATCAATATTGTCCGACGCACTCGCACCCGCATCATTGTAGACACTACCTAGAGCGATATTAATGCTGCTGTCACCATTAAGCGTAATGACTGGGGCAGTAAAGTCGTTCACATTTACTGTACGTGTTTGCTGTACGGCAGGGTTGCCGTTGGAGTCACTGACATCGTAGGTGATCACGTAGGTACCTGTAACACTGGAATCTACGGTAGCACCACCGACGATGATGTTAGTTGAGATATCACCATCCAGCGCATCGCTTGCAGTCGCGCCAGCATCGGTATAGGGGGTATTTAGTTCATGGTTAAGTGGGCTGCTACCTAGTAGAGTGATGCTAGGTGCGCCAGTATCTTGAACGTTAATTGTTCGGGTAACGGTAGTAGCAGAGTTGCCTGAGGAATCGTTCACGTTGTAGCTCAGTACATAACTGCCGATTACGGTTGCATTGACTGTACCGCTGACACCGATGTTTGCAGAAATATCGCCGTCAGTATTATCTGTGGCTGTGGCACCAGGGTCAGTGTAAATTGTATTCACTTCATGATTAATTGGGTTATTGCCAACTAAGGTGATTACCGGTGGTGTTACATCATCTACCGTCACAAACCTTACCATGGGGTTTGCAGCATTTCCTGATGAATCAGTGACATTGTAGATAACTGTGTAAGTTCCTTGAGTATTTCCATCGACGGTATCACCGCTAACAACAATATTTGAGCTAATATCGCCATCTATATTGTCTAATGCTGTAGCGCCCGCATCGACGTAGGCTGTGCCAAGCTGGTGATTGGTGTTTGTATCGCCAATTAAAGTAATTACTGGGGCTGTTGAGTCATCTATGTTGACTGTACGGGTTACGGTTGGAGCAGGGTTGCCCGATGAATCTGAGACATCGTAAGTTATAAGGTAGCTGCCGATTAAGTTAGGGTCTACCGTGTCGCCACCGACAACAATGCTTCCGGAAAGGTCACCATCTACCGCATCCGTAGCTGTTGCGCCAGGGTCAGTGTAAGGCGAGCCTTGTGCGTGAGTGAGAGGGTTATCTCCGAGTAGGGTGATCATAGGGCTACCGGAATCGGCAACGATAACATCTCGGAAAATGCTTGTTGCAACGTTACCCGATGCATCGCTTACATCGTAAGAAAGAGTGTAGGTTCCCTCGACTGAAGTATTTACCGTACCTGTTACGACAATCGAACTTGATAAGTCTTCACCAGGAACATCAATTGCGGTAGCGCCTGGGTCATTAAATGGGGTGTTAATTTCTTGATTATATGGAGCAGCTCCTAATAAGGTAATGATTGGCGCGGTGGTGTCGACGACGTTAACTGTACGCGATACAACAATAGCTGAATTACCAGCAGTGTCAGAAACATTGTAGTTTATGATGTAGCTGCCAACGCTTCCGCTGATTACGCTACCTGAACTTACTATGCTTGCACTAATATCTCCGTCAACATTGTCGACGGCGCTGGCACCTTCATCTGAGAAGCTATCGCCTCTTTCTAGTGTAACAACTGCGTCGCCGATAAGTGTTATTACTGGTGCAGTCGTATCTTGAACGATCACCTCGCGCGTTACGGTCGTGGCTACATTGCCAGCTTCATCGGTAACATCGTAAGCAAGTGTGTAAGTGCCGGCAGTGTCAGAATCGACGTTTCCACTGATCATAATGTTGGCGCTGATATCTCCATCACGGTTATCGATAGCGGTAGCGCCTTCTTCATTATAAGTCGAAAGCTGTTCAACATAAGTAGGGTCGTCACCAATAAGAGTGATCACTGGTGCAGTAGTATCTTCTTCGATGACGTATACAGTTCGGATAACTGTTGTCGCGTTGTTGCCTTGGCTGTCGACAACATCGTATTCAATTTGAATGCCGGAGTTATTAGGGGTGGAAGTATCAATAATAGAGGGAGTATCAAGGACGTTTGGTCTAGTGATAACATCGACACTAATGTCACCGTCCTCTGGGTCTATCGCAACGAAGCCAGGCTCTGCATAGGTATCGCCGACCAAGAGGGTGACATCAGTTGAACCAGGTGACGTTTCACTAAGTGTAATAACCGGCTTAAGGTCAACACCTGACTCGTTTGCTTGAAGCTGAATCGGGGAGCCAGCAACAAAATTGGTAAACTGGAAGCAACCATCCACATCGGTGCTTGTGGTTATATCCGATTGTGCTGTTTGGCTGAGAAGTAGGTCTGCTTCGATTGCTACACCATTCTTTTCGATACAGCCTGTGATACCGAAAGGTATGACACCTGTTTCAATCGCGTAAATTAGGCCTGTTGTTTGGTCAGCGTGCCAAATTAGTTCCCCGTCCCAGCTTAAGCCCTTGGGGTTTGAGCCTGGTGTTTCAAAAAAACCGACCACGCTACCGTCAGTGGGGTCAACCCGAAATATCTTTTGTTCTTGTTGGTCTGCTACCCACAAGTCGCGACCATCCCAGGTAATACCGAAAGGACGAGCATTGGTGACAGAAGGGTTAGACTGATAAGAAGGTAGTGTTGAAGGGCCGGGTAATGATAGAAGTAGCGCGCCATCTTCAGGGCGAACCTTATTAATAGTGTTAGTTTGCCAGTCAACTATCCAGAAGCTATGTCCGTCATAAGTCATGTCGGTTGGTGATGGAAACTCGAGCTCTGATAGTGCATTTTCGGATTCGAGGTTATCTCCATCAACAGGGTCGATTTTTATAATGTTGTCTGTAATAGGGCTGGCATTCCAAAGATAATTCTCGGCAAAGGTTAAACCGCCACCGCCACAGTATTGACCGGCCGGTGTTGCACCGCAAGTAGGGATGGGGTTTCCGTCACTGTTAATTGGCGGATTATCTGTGTCTGTAAGGGGAAGGTTTAAATCACTATCACCGGCAGAAAATTGAAGCGCTCCTTCTTCGTCATAGACATCTTCTGGATAGACCCTGTAGATTCTGTCGGTGCCAAAATCGACGACCCAAAGGTAGCCGTCATGCATGGTGACGCCGTGGGGGGTGGAAGGGGTGCGACCATCACCACTGATGTTGTTAATGCTTAGTGTCGTTAGAATATTGCCAGGGTCACCCGGGGCCGAATAGGAAACTCCCGAGAACAATGAGATAAATAGAGAGGCAAAGGCGACCGCTAGCTTTAGCTTGTACATATTTATTATCCATAACGAATGAGGTATGAAAGTTCTTGGTCGCCTTACTGTTCCATGGCCTGAATTTCAAGTAAGGCTTCCAAGGCGGCGAATATAACGGCAATACTTACCTGAGTCTAATGAATGAGCGAAGCTGCTTAACAAACAGCGATATTTTTTTTCAAAAATTGAAATGGAGCACGCTTGTCGGGTGAAATGGTTCTTTTTTTGGGTTTGGGTGTTTTTGTTTTGCTGTGGCGTGGCTTTATAAGTTGTTGAAACTAAAAATGAATAATATTTATGTTTCTAGTGTTTGTGGTTTTTGTGTGTGGTCTGGCTTCTTATTTCTGTATGCCTGTAAGGTGAGTCGTTAATTGAGGGGCTGCTTGTTAACTGCTTTTAGAGTATAAAAAACCTGCTTATCGCAGGTTTTTAAAAGGAATTATGAATCTTTAATTAGCTCAGAGTTGTTCGATAATTCTGTCCCAGGCGTTGTCAAATGATGCTGCCTGATAGTCTGCAAACCAAGCCTTGTCGACAATGCCGTTGCCATCGCTATCTTCAAGCATTTGTGTTCGGTTTCCATTGATATCGTAATCATATTGGGCTACAAAATCCCAAACACGATCGCCATCGAGGTCTTTTTTGTATTCGGTCCGCTTGTTCAAATTATTATATTGATATGACTCGATATATTCTGGTGTGCCGTCCTGGTTATCATCACGCTCGTAGCGGTTTGGGCGATTGTTACTGTCGTAGCTGAAGCGGCTTATAGAAGTTTGAGTGTTTTCCTGGTTGGATCGAATGTTATGCTGGCTTAGGATATTGCCGTTTAAGTCATAGTTATAGCTGATTGAAGAGTTTGCTTCGCCGTCATTATCACTATCCTCAGATTGAGATCTAAGCCTGTTTCCGGAGTATGTATATGAGACGCTTGAAGCAAGTTCGCTATTGCGACTGACTGTATACAGAATAACATTGCCCTCGGTGTCATATTGATATTCTGCCAAAATATCTATTGTGCCATCATTCCCCAAATCAGTTTCGAGTTTTGACAGTAGAGAGTCTTGGTAAGTGTAGGATTGCAATATATCGAGTTCGTCTTCAGGTCTATCTATTTCTTTGCTCAGGATATTACCGTCATCATCATAGCTGATTGTTTCAACTGTATTTGACGCGCTATCAGATGTTTGCGTTAAACGGTTTTGACTGTCATAGCTGTAGTGAATGGTTTTGTCGACAGTTCCATCGTTATTGAAGTCTGTTTCCTGGCTTGTTAGAAGCCGCTCTTGGCTGTATGAATACTGAACGAGGGTTTTATCTAAGTTACCTTCATTCGATAAAACTGCAGAGTTAAGGTTTGATTCGATACTGATATCGAGGTTTTCATAAAGATGTTGGGCTGCTTGAGTGAAGGTTCTGTGGCTTTCGATATTGAGTTGCGATAGAACGCCTTTAAAATCGACTTGCTCGGTAAACTGGGAGGCCTTTACATAGAAATTGATTGTTGAAAGCTCTAATTCTGTGTGAGCGTTTCCAAGGTCTATGCCGTTCTCAGGCTCGCCGTCCTGGTCGAGTGCCTGAAGGAGTGTCGCTATGTTGATGACGCGGTCAAAGCTGGATATGTCGGTGCTTTGCAGACTTGTAATGATACTTTTTTCACTGTTTAGCGGGGCGGAACCGGATAGATCAAAAGGCGTGATAAGTTCCTGTGCTTCTGATGTACCTAGATAGATTCAACCAATAGAGAATTTAACCTGTTCGCCATCGCTATAAGAAAACTCACCACGCTCATTCGTCATGCCTGACTGTGTTTCTGTTTCATAATATAGGCCTGATACCGGGCTATCAATAAAACTGCCTGTTCTGATATCCGCTGGTTCAGTGCTCGATTGCTTGCTACCGCCATCACAGGCACTTAATAATATTGGTAGACAAGCAGCGTAAATAAATCGATTCAACATAGTTTCACCTTAAGCTTTAATTTCCATTCTATTGCGGCGTTAGAGTAAACGAGTCGATTCGTTTATCGGTTGGATCGACAAGTATATTGAATCGCAAGGTGTTAGCGCCCGATACTAGCGTGACAGGCAAAGCAGCTGAATCCAAATAGAGAGCGTTATCACCAGTCGCAGAAAGAGCGATGCTACCAGCGGCGCTACCGTTCACAAGGATATCGAAAGAAGAGCTATCATTTGATGAAGCGTATCGGATTGTTAGGTTGTAAGGGATGGCGAACGCCTGAATATCCGAGAACTCAATGTAATCTCCATCCTGTGCCAAGCTTATATTGATATAACCTGAGCCGGTAAAGCCTGAGCCATAACTTTCTACATCTGGCCCACCACCGATTGTGCCCGTTTCGGCCTCGACAAATATTGCAGCAGGGGTGACAACATTAATGGTTCTTTGCACGGTTATTGCGGCATTTCCAGCAGCGTCGACAAGGTCATAGCTCAAGACGTAGGTGCCATCGGTATTAATATCGACAAAGCCGCCTGTTGTAATGTTGAGGCTAATATCTCCGTCAAGGTTGTCTGATCCTATCGTACCAGGGTCAGTGAATAACTGGCCATTAACATGATCAATGGTTGAGTCACCTACAAGGGTGATTACAGGAGCGATGCCGTCCGTTACGTTTACTGTTCGAGTAACTGTAGCCGCGGCATTACCGGCAGCGTCACTAACATTGTAACTTAATACATAACTTCCAATCGTGTCGATATCGACAGAGCCTGTCCTTGCTATGTTGCCGGAAATGTCTCCATCAGCGCTGTCTAGAGCCGTTGCGCCGGCATCATTATAAGCAGTACCTTGAACGTGGTTGGTCGGGTCGGAGCCAGTAAGTGTAATCACTGGAATCGTTGTATCCTGAACAGTGATTGTGCGACTAAGCTGTAGAGCAGCATTACCGGCAGTATCACTGACGTCGTATCTTATTGTGTATATGCCTGCAATATTTGCATCGACGGTATCACCGCTTATGACGATGCTGGAAGTTAGGTTGCCATCCACGTTGTCGTTGGCTGTTGCACCAGCGTCGGTATAGCTCGTTCCTTGTTCAACTGTTTCAGCTGCATTGCCTGTTAGCGTAATGACTGGAATAGTTGTATCGGCAATGATGACTGTTCTAGTAACGGTCGTTGCAGCATTCCCCGCGGCATCATTGACGTCATAGCTGAGCACGTAGGTTCCGGGAGTATTAACATCAACAGCTCCACTAAGTACGATATTGGTGGTGACATCACCGTCAAGGTTATCGTCAGCTGTTGCGCCTGCATCTGTGTAAGAGGTGCTCTGTTCATGATTGACAATCGTGTTGCCCAGAAGAGTGATTGTTGGTGCGATGCCGTCTGTTACATTCACTGTGCGTGAGACTGTTGTTGCAGCGTTACCCGCAGCATCACTTACGTCATAAGAAATTAGGTAAGTGCCAATTATATTGGTATCTACATCGCCTGTTCGCGTGATACTGGCAGTAATGTCGCCATCAGCACTGTCAGAGGCTGTTGCACCGGCATCGGTATAAGGTGTGAGCTGAACATGATTAAGCGGGCTGGAGCCCAGTAGGGTAATCAGTGGTGCAGTACTGTCTTCGACTGTGACGGTTCGTGTTACTTGTACAGCATTATTGCCCGCAGTGTCACTGACATCATAGCGAGTGGTGTAAATCCCAGCTGTATTAATATCAACCGTATCGCCGGATACGATGATGTTGCTGCTTAGGTTGCCATCGACATTGTCGCTTGCCGTCGCGCCTGCGTCGGTATAGCTGGTAGCTTGTTCAACGGTTTCGTTAGAATTACCGTTGATTGTAATGACTGGAACTGTTGTATCGGCGATAACAACGCTTCTATTAACTGTAGCAGCGGCATTACCAGCGGCATCATTCACATCATAGCTGAGTATGTAGGTGTCTGGCGCATTTACATCGACAGTTCCGCTAACAACGATGTTTGCAGAAATATCCCCGTCAAAATTATCGTTAGCGCTCGCTCCTGCATCGGTATAGCTTGTTCCTTGTTCATGATTTTCAATTGCATTTCCAAGTAAAGCTATTGTTGGCGCAATCGTATCGCCAACATTTACAGCCCTTGTTGCGGTGGTCGCGGCATTTCCTGCTGCATCTGTTACGTCATAACTGATGATATACGAGCCTTCAACATTAACATATACACTGCCCGTGACAACAATACTAGCGCTCATATCGCCATCGATAAGGTCGGAGGCAGTAGCGCCTGCATCTGTATAGGTGCTGCCTTGTTGATGGTTGACGACTGAACTGCCGATAATGGTAATAGCAGGGGCTGTCGTGTCGGCCACGATAACGGTTCTTGTAATTGATGTGGCTGCGTTACCGGCTGTATCGCTAACATTATAAGTAAGAATATAGGAGCCGGCAGTATTTGCATCAACGGAGCCCGTGACAAGGATATTTGCAGTTAAGTCTCCGTCAACGGTATCACTGGCGGATGCGCCTGCATCGGTATAGCTTGTTCCTTGCTCATGATTAGTTGGAGTACTTCCGCTTAAGGTCAATACCGGTAGCGTTGTATCAACAACTGTAATAGTACGTGTTAGTGTTGTTGCGTTATTTCCTGCGCTGTCGCTAACGTTGTAATTGAGAGTGTATGTGCCAGCGGCATTTGCATCGACAAAACCGGATACAGTGATGCTGGCGGTGATATCACCGTCAGTATTGTCTGTAGCACTGGCGCCAGGGTCGCTATAAGCAGTTCCTTGTTCATGGTTGATGCTTGCCGAGCCAAGTAATGTGATAACCGGTGCGGTAGTATCGGTGACGATTACTGTTCGCGTAAGCTGTACGGCATTGTTCCCAGCTGCATCACTTACGTCATAGCTAATTACATATGTTCCAGTCGCAAGAGGGTTGACTGTTCCGCTTGAAATAATACTGGAGCTCAGGTCGCCATCAATATTATCTGTCGCACTTGCGCCTGCATCGGTATAGCTTGAGCCAAGTTCAATATTTACGGTTGTGTTGCCAATTAGAGTTATCATTGGTGCAGTAAAGTCGCCGACATTAACTGTTCGGACTTGTTGTACGGCAGGGTTTCCACCAGAGTCTGTCACATCGTAAGTGACCGTGTATGTGCCTGCGACATTTTCATTCACGTTATTAATGGTGACAATTGCTGCGCTAAGCGTAGCGTCATCATCGACTACGTCTGATGCAGTCGCACCCGGGTCGGTGTAAATTGTATTTAGCTCATGATTAAGTGGGTTGGCACCAGACATGGTGATGGTTGGTGCGCCAGTATCGGCAACGTTTACAGTTCTATTAACCGTGGTTGCGGCATTGCCTGCTGCATCAGAAACGTTATATGACAAGATATAAGCGCCGACAGTGTTGGCATCTACTGAGCCGGTAACTCCAATATTTGCTGAAATATCACCATCAATATTATCTGAGGCGATAGCGCCTGGATCGAGGAATATGGTGCCTACTTCATGATTGAGCGGGTCTGTGCCGACTAAGCTGATTACCGGCGCAGTCATGTCACTAACAATAACAGTTCGCGAGACTTGCGTCGCAGCGTTGCCTGAGGCGTCACTAACGTTGTAAGTAAGGGTATAGCTTCCACTTACGCTGGTATTAACTGCACCACCAAGCACAATGTTGGAGCTTAAGTCACCATCAATGGCATCTGATGCCGTAGCACCCGCATCCGTGTATGTCGCGCCTTGCTCTACATTAACTGTAGCGCTGCCAAGTAGAGTAATCACGGGGCCGGTTCTATCGGCAACGATTACGTCTCTGGTAACCGTGGGTGCAGCATTGCTTTGTAGGTCGGTAACGTTGTAAGACAGGGTGTAGGTACCCGCGATATTCGCATCGACTGTCCCACTAACGATGATGGATGCACTTAAGTTACCATCCACAGCATCCGTAGCGGTAGCGCCAGCATCTGTGTAGGTGGTTTGTAGTTCATGCAGGGTAGGGTTGTCGCCATTTAGTGTTATGGTTGGTGCGCCAGTATCCACAACATTCACTGTTCGTGTAGTGGTTGCTGCAGCATTTCCTGATGAATCGGATACATTGTAGGTAAGCGTATACGTGCCTTGTGTATTGGCATCGACTGTTCCTGTGACGCCAATACTTAGACTGATATCTCCATCAATATTATCGCTAGCGCTAGCGCCAGGATCGACGAAGATTGTTCCTACTTCGTGATCTAAGGGGTTGGCTCCAGCAAGGGTGATAAGTGGGGCTGTTGTATCGCTTACGATTACAGTTCTACTCGCCTGAATAGCGGGGTTTCCAGCGGCATCGCTAACATTATAGTGAATGGTGTAGTTACCAGCGGTATTTGTATCAACTGCGCCAGTGGTAATGATATTTACGCTAATATCGCCATCTATGATGTCTGTTGCGGTCGCTCCGGCATCGCTATAAACCGTTCCTTGTTCAGCGTTAACGGTGCTGCCTCCAGTAATCGTTATTACTGGAGCTGTTCTATCAGCAACGATTACATCTCTGGTTACCGTTGTTGCAGCATTACTTTGGGAATCATTTGCATCATAGCTAAGTGTGTAAGTTCCGGCGATATCCGGATCGACTGACCCAGTCACTGTGATTGAAGCGCTTAGGTCGCCGTCTGCTGCATCTGAAGCGGTCGCACCAGCATCTGTGTATGGCGTCTGTAGTTCGTGTAGCACTGGATTGTCACCAATAAGTGCAATAGAGGGTACTCCAGTATCCACGACGTTTGCAGTTCGAACTACGGTTGCTGCTGCGTTACCAGATGAGTCAGAAACATTATAGGTAAGGGTGTATGCACCTTGCGTATTGGCATCAACAGTTCCGGTAACGCCAATTGCTGTACTGATATCTCCGTCAGTGTTGTCACTGGCTGTTGCGCCTGGGTCGACGAAGATTGTGCCGACTTCGTGATCCAGCGGGTTCGTTGAGTTAAGGGTGATTACCGGAATAGTTGTGTCACTGACAATAACGGTTCTGGTGAGTTGTGTTGCCGCGTTTCCAGTAGCGTCACTTACATTGTAATTGATGCTATACGTACCGGCAGTATTAACGTCAACAGTACCGCTTGTGACGATGTTTGCACTGATATCACCGTCAATTACATCACTAGCAGTTGCGCCAGCGTCTGTATATAAAGTGCCTTGCTCATGATTAACTGTAGTACTACCGGTAATAGTGATGAGTGGAGCGCTTCGGTCTGCAACGATAATGTCTCGTGTTACGGTTGTCGCAGCATTGCTTTGTGAATCAGTCACATCATAACTGAGTGTATAAGTTCCAGCGGTATTTGAGTCGACTGAGCCTGTGATGACAATACTAGATGAAAGGTCTCCGTCTGCGGCATCTATTGCAGTGGCACCAGGGTCGGTAGAGGTAGTTTGCAGCTCGTGTAAAATGGGGTTGTCGCCAAGTAGCGTGATGGCCGGCACTCCGGTATCGACAACATTAATTGTACGAACTACCGTCGTTGCAGCGTTTCCTGCCGAGTCGCTGACATTATAGGAAAGTGTATAAGCGCCAATTGTGTTTGGGTCAACCGAGCCAGATACGCCAATATCGGCACTAACATCGCCGTCTATAATATCGGATGCTGTTGCACCAGGGCCAACGAATATGGTGCCTACTTCATGATCCAAAGGGTTTGCGCTAAGTAAGCTTATTACCGGTGCTGTGCGGTCAGCAACGTCAACAACTCTGCTGATTGGTGCGCCTGCATTGCCCGCGGCATCGCTTACGTTATAAGTGATGATATATACACCGGCGGTATCACTATCTACTGTATCTCCGCCGACTACAATACTCGTAGTGATGTCTCTATCGGTATTGTCATTTGCGCTTGCGCCAGCATCTGTATAGGGGGTTCGTAATTCATGCAGAACTGTTGAGTCGCCAGACAAAATGAGAGTTGGAGGTGTTGTGTCGTTTACGTTTACTGTTCTTATTTCGGTAGGTGCAGCGTTGCCAACTGAGTCCGAAACATCGTATGTGACATTGCATGTGCCTGTTAGGTTCGGGTTGACGGTATCTCCAGCTACGGCAATGCTGCTGCTTAAGTCTCCGTCGATTGCATCTGATGCAGTAGCGCCTGGATCGGTGTAGGCATTTCCAAGCTCGTGATCAAGAGGGTTGCTTCCAAGAAGGGTGATCGTTGGCGCGCCGGTATCGGCAACGATTACGTCGCGAGATATTGTTGTCGCTATATTTCCTGCTGCATCGCTTAGGTCATAAGAAAGTGTGTAAGTACCAGCAATGCTTGAATCAACAGAACCGCTGACGACAATGGAGCTGCTTAAGTCTTCGCCTGGAACATCTGATGCAGTAGCGCCAGGGTCGGTGAACGGGGTGTTTAATTCTTGATTATACGGGCTGGCGCCTATTAGCGTAATAATCGGTGCAGTGGTATCGACAACATTAATTGTGCGAGAAACGACTACTGCTGCATTGCCTGATGAGTCTGACACGTCGTAGTTTAGGACATAGCTTCCAACCGTATCGTTCGTGACGCTTCCTGAGATAATGATATTAGCCGTAATATCACCATCAACATTATCGGTGGCTGTGGCTCCTTCTTCTATATAAGTGTCGCCTTTTTCCAGAGTGATACTCGAAGCTCCGCTTAGTGTAATGCTAGGGATAGTTGTGTCTTGGACGATTACATTACGAGTGACAGTCGTTGCGATGTTTCCAACGGCATCCGAAACGTCGTAGGGCAGGGTGTAAGTTCCAGCAGTGTTTGCATCAACGGTTCCGGAAATAGTAATGTTTGCGCTGATATCTCCATCACGATTATCGATTGCTGTTGCGCCGGGTTCTATATAGCTGGTCAGTTGTTCAACGTATGTCGGGTCGTCGCCAGTAAGAGTAATAACGGGAGCGATGATATCCTCTTCTAGAACGTAGACCATTCTAGATACCGTATCAGCGTTGTTACCTGCGCTATCAACGACATCATATTCAACTAGTATTCCCGTAGGGTTTGGTACGGATGTATCGATAATAGTGGGAGTATCGATAACGTTCGGCCTAGTAACGACCTCAGATGTCAAATCCAAGTCTTCTGTATCATAAGCGGAGTAGCCGGGCTCGGAATATTCGTCGCCAACAATAAGTGTGACGTCAGTTGAGCCCGCTGATGTTTCGGCAAGAGTAATGATAGGTTTTTCATCAACGCCAGCTTCACTGGCTTTTAGTTGGATTGGTGTGCCAGCGGTGAAGTCAGTGAACTGGAAGCAGCCATCAATATCAGTGCTAGTTGATTGGTCAGATAAAGCTGTTTGGCTAAGTAATATATCAGCATTGACTGCTACACCGTTCTTTTCAAAGCAGCCGGTAATGCCAAACGGGATAACCCCTGTTTCGATAGCGTAAATCGTAGCGGTGGTTTGGTCTGTGTGCCAAAGATATTCGCCGTTCCAACTTAATCCTTTAGGGTCAGCTCCTGGTGTGTCAAAGAAGTCAACAACGCTACCGTCGCTTGGGTCAATGCGGTAAACCTTGAGTTCTTCTTGGTCAGCTACCCATAAGTCTCTACCGTCCCAGGTAATACCAAAAGGGCGAGCATTAGTGACTGAGGGGTTAGATTGGTATGAAGGTAAAGAGGAGGGGCCTGGTAAAGACAAAAGAAGCGCACCATCTTCAGGGCGTACTTTATTGATAGTGTTAGTTTGCCAGTCTACGACCCAAAAGCTATGACCGTCGTATGTCATGTCGGTGGGTGATGGGAATGCCAGTGACGCGAGTGCATTCTCCGATTCGAGGTTATCACCATCTACCGGGTCTACTTTTATGATGTCGTCAGTTATAGGGCTGGCATTTCATAAATAGTTTTCAGCAAAAGTCAGACCGCCGCCGCCACAGTATTGGCCTGCAGGCGTTGCGCCACAAGTAGGGATGGGGTTGCCATCGCTATTTATTGGTGGGTTATCGGTGTCTGCAAGAGGAAGGTTTAAATCACTGTCGCCTGCAGAGAACAATAGTACGTCGTCACCTACGTCACTTGTGCCCATGTCATCATATATATCTTCAGGATATACCCGGTATATTCTATCGGTGCCAAAATCGACTACCCTAAGATAGCCATCATGCATGGTAATGCCTTGAGGGGATGTAGGTGTTCGACCATCACCGCTTACATTATTAATAGTCAGTGTTGTTAGGATATTACCTGCATCGCCGGGCGCAGCAGATAAAAACTGAGCGTAGAGAAGAACAATAAATGATAGGGAGGTAATACTCAGTTTTCTTATTGGCATCTGATTATCCATGGCTCTTTATGTTCAAAGACATTAAGTAATAAACGATCGGTGTTAGCTTGTTGCGCGGTCTGGCTTTTATGAAGCGACTTTATAGAAATGAATATTGAGGGGCTTGGTAGAGCAAAATTGTAAAATCATGAAAGAACTTTGAACTCTGTCTCATGAATCTGCCTGTTAGATGTAGCGCTAGCTAGGCTTGTCTCTTTAAAGAAATAAGTGCTTGTTTAAGTTATTGTTTACAAACTAAAAAATTGTAAAGTCATGAGCGTACAGTTGTTAGGTTTTATCATAGAAAAAGCCTATAAAAAACAGTGGCATATAAATGTGAATGTTACTAATGTTTATATTTTGAGAGGGGTGTGTAGGTTGAGTTTCTGTGATGTTGGTCGGTTTTGGATGGCTTGGTGGTAAATGGCGGCTATATATCGGTGGTTAGAAGGTGGGTTGATGTCGTATTGGTATAAAGAAGGGTTATAAAGAGAGGGGTTAAAAATGGGTGCAGCAGTGATTGCTGTCTTTGGCGTATTAATTTATAAAAAAGTTTGATAAAGGTGTTGACCTAAAGAATCAGCTCTATATAATGCGCACCTCCTTAAGACGAACCGCTTCGAAAGCAGCGGAGTTTAAAGGGGATAGAAGATAAATTAAGTGATTAAAATCAGTAATTTATCTTCGCTTGTTAAAGGTTTTGGTTTTCGGTTTTGAATTTAAATTTCTTCGAAAACAAATTAAAAAAATCGTTGACAAGCAAATGAGACGCTGTAGAATACGCGCCTCGCTTGAGGGATCTCAAGCAAGCTCTTTAAAAAATTAACCAAGCAATTCGTGTGGGCGCTGACTGAGATGATTTCACGATAAAGCACTCTGATCTAACTTGTTAGAGAGGATGTTGCTTAAGAAATTATCAAGTCAACGACCTGTACAATTTATTTGAACAGTAAGTAACTTGAGCAAGTATATGAAGCTTTTGCTTCGACTAGATTGAACTGAAG
>NZ_LWFZ01000722.1:0-3769 GCF_001635225.1 Oleiphilus sp. HI0086 | reverse complement strand
AATGCCTTCAAGTCAGCCCCCTCCAAAGGATGGTAAGGTAGCTGGATATTACTACTTAATCACTTCGCCAATCACACAAGCCAAGTCATAACCCGCGGTTCTCAGCTCATTTAAACAAGCGTTCGCTTGATCAGCAGGCACTCCAGCCAATAAACCTCCCGCAGTTTGGGGGTCAAATAAAATCTCTGCTTCTTTCGGCGTTTCCAAGGAAATAAAAGCACGCATCTTGGTATCGATTTGTTTGTTTTGCTCATGCAAGCTCGAGAATATACCCTTAGCCATCAGTGCTTCAGTACCGTCCAATACAGGTAAGGAAGCCAGATTCAAAGAAGCCTTTTGCTTTGACGCCTGAAGCATTTCCAGTAAGTGTCCAGCTAAGCCAAAGCCCGTGACATCGGTACAAGCTTTCGCCCTATGGTTGAAGAGGATATGACTCGCCTTTTGGTTAGACTGAAGCATCATTTCAATCGCCGATTTCACCCAAGGCCCCTTCGCCAAGCCTCGCATATCCCCTGCAAATAAAGCCCCTGTTCCCAGCGCTTTAGTTAGAATCAATTTATCACCTGGCTGAAGCCCAGCCTTGGTTAGAAGCTGGTTTTCATCGGTTAGACCATTAATGGTAAAGCCAAGGCTTAGTTCAGCACCTTCTGCAGTATGCCCCCCAACAATGGGCATCTCACACGCATCAAAAACCTTGCTCGCGCCAAGCATCAGATGAAGCAATTGCTGCTCAACTTTTTCTTCACTCGCAAAAGGTAAGGTCACTAAAGCTTGGGCGCTATGGGGCGTTGCTCCCATGGCAAAAATATCACCCAAGGCATGGTTCGCGGCAATCTGGCCAAAGAGGTAGTCATCATCGATGAAACGTCGAAAAGCATCGACAGACTGGACTAATAATTTATCGGCAGGAATGGCCAAAACGGCGGCATCATCCGGCTGGGACAGTGCTACCTTCGCCTTATCCTCATAACGTGTTGAAAGCTGGGCAATCACGCGATTTAAAATAGGCTGCCCCACTTTGGCACCGCAACCGCCACAACGCATACTCATCGGCTCAGCATCCACACTCGCATTTTCAGCGGGGATCATCGGCTTGGCAAGTTCACTAAAGCGGCGCATAAATTTACGGTCGATTGAATCTTTCCAGTGCCATACCCATGCGCCCGACATTGCCCAGTCACCTCTAGAGGCAATTGCAGCTTTGTCGCCAGTACTCACTAAACTCAGGAACTTGCTCTGAGGGACAAAGGCTTTTAATGGCTCACCACGTAGGGCTTTTTCAAGATTATCAGCCAAGGGTTTACCCTGGCGCACAGCAAATACACCGGCTTTAGGCCGTGGGTGATCCAGCACATCAGCAATATCACCCGAGGCAAAAACATTAGGATGAGAAACTGACTGCAAACAAGCATCCACTTCTATAAAGCCCCGCTCACTACAGGCTAAACCAGCGGCTTTCGGCCATTCAGGGGCTGACGCCGATATTGCCCAAATAATCTTGTCTAAGCTTAGTTCCCTCGGGTTTTCAGCGTCTCGCGCATCGACCAAGCACCCTTCTTCAACTTTAGACACGCGAAAATCATGATGAACCTGCACCCCACGTTTATCCAATACCTTTTGGTAGCGCTGCTGCACTTTGGCATTGTGGCTGGGCAGTATCGTGTCACTCCCCGAGACCACGTGAAAGCGAAGTTGCTCAAAGCTCGTCTTTCGGTATTTTAGCGCACACTTAAGTTTGTGCTGCATCGCTAGCGCAACTTCAACACCACTGGCACCACCGCCGACAATACCAATATCTACCGGCGAAGTGAGTTCCTTACTCAGTAGGGATTGCTGCAAGTCATGCCAGAGAGCGAGAAAGCGATCAACAGGTTTCACACCAACGCTAAACTCTTTAGTGCCTGGTATGTTTTTTAAGTCTGGAGAAGAGCCTATATCTATCGACAATACGTCGTACGAAAACGGCGGATGCTGCTGACAGAAGATGGTTTTCGCTTCAAGATCGAGGCCTGTCACGCTATCTTCAATAAAGCGCACCCCAAAACTTCGACACGCTGCGCCCAGGTCGATATGCACGTCTTCATGCTCGTAGTTCCCGGCAATCAAGCCAGGCAGCATACCTGAGTAAGGTGTGAGTACTGAATTGGAAATCAGGGTAATGCGCACACCAGGTAGGTGACGCTTGGCCAACATGCTCAGAGCAATAGCGTGGGCATGGCCACCACCGATTAACACCAAGTCTTGGCTAATGGGTGTATCAGTATTTGTCTCATTTTTTTTCACGTTTATTCCTAATCCAGCTCTTTAAGAGAGGCGGTAATCAATGGTAATCATTCGTTATCGCTCCCTCTTTAGTGCCCTAAACCTGTAGGCAGAGCCTTCCACGGCTCGCATGAAGGCTAGCACGAGGTTGATCGAGCGAGGGATAGAACCCTCTGCCTACAGTCATTGTTATTTGTTAAATATAAGCTTGAATGCCACTACTCCGCCAGTGCGCACGGCGCACCCTATAACGGGACTGTTCCTCTTACACTAACGCATATCCGGCAAGGCATTGAGCCGCAGCTTTCGCCTAATACCGCGTGATAAGGTATCGACAAGAATATTCAGCAATGCCGTCACTAAAATTAAAAACAAGGCGCGATCAAAGCGCAACTCTTCGAAGGCCGAGTCGACGTAAAAACCCAAGGTATGCACGCCGAGAATTCCCAGTATGGCACTCTCTCGTAGAATCACCTCCCAGCGGTAAAACAAAAAGGCCAAAAAGGGCCGATATAATCTGGGCGTGACTTCGTAGGAATATAGATTAATGCCTTTCGGGGCGTCTTGTCTTAGCTTAAGGTTGCGTGATGCGTTGCCAATCAAATGCGCGATAATCGCACCATTGTGCAAGCTCAAAGCCACGATCGCGGGCACCATCGAGGGACCCATCATAATCAGTAAAACAAACACCAACATCAGCTCAGGTATAGAGCGCAAAACGACTAACAAGAAGTGTGACAGATAACGGCTGCCTTTGTTCAAAAATAAGGGTGAAATAAAGGGGTACATGACTAAGGCTAAGATGCCACTGCCCACCAATGAAATCATGGTCAGTAATAAGGTATTCCAAACGCCTTCGGCCACCTGCTGCTGTATCAGAAAGCTAGCCCAGTCCCATGTCGCATACCAAGCCTCTAGCTGCCAAAGAGTTTCAGCCCCTTTTAAGGGTTCAGGCAGGATATCGTAGCTTAAAAAGCGCCATATCAGATCGGTCTGTGTACTCAGGTATAAATTCAATTGAGTCGATAACCACACCACCGCGACTAGCAATAGCAGCAATAAGCTACGACGATGACTCCAGAATCTTAAGCTGGCGATGACAAAAAAGAAGACATAGAGCACTGCCGCGGCCTGATCGTACTCGCCTTCACTGAAGAAGCTTTCGAGATGAAAGCCCAGCGTAGGCAAGCCGATAAAACCAAGTATCGCGCTGCTTCGAATACCGCACTCCAAACGATAACGCGTATACGACACGACTTGCGGCCAAGCCTGCGCCAAGCGCGCGTAAAGAAAAGCCGAAAACGAGCCTTGTGCCTGGTGGGTCAGGGCATCATTCGGCGCACGATCGCTTTCTTCCAAAATCTCGGCATAGACCTTGGCGAAGATGCCAGAAAAAGGAATGATAATCGCCAACAAGCCAGTCAGCGTCGACAAGCCAAAGAACTGCAAAAACAGCAAAGCCCAAAAAATTTCATGAATTGAACGGATAAAGGCACAGCCAATACGG
>NZ_LWFZ01000721.1:0-5835 GCF_001635225.1 Oleiphilus sp. HI0086 | reverse complement strand
ATGCCGATTTGATGTTATATCTATCAGCCAGAAAGAGAACAGCTTATCCGAGCAAATTCATTGGCACAAAGCTGCATTCGATGCATCTTATTGAGCTCAGTTTATTACCTAAATCACCTAAAACGGTTAACTAGAAATGTCCGAACTATCACCACTATCAAACTACCTATGTGAAGCTGTTGATTCTGCCGCAGCAAACCTTGAAGCACTTAGTGAAAACCTGGAGCAAGCTTGCAACCTAATTACACAGACACTTCTGAGCGATAAAAAACTGATTATTTGCGGGAACGGTCTATCTGGACCAATCGCAAGCCTTTTAACAACCTGCTTAATGAACCAACAGGAATTCGAACGCCCAAGCCTTCCTGCGATCAATATTTCTATCGATTCCACAACTATTTCTGCTATTGCGAAGGACGGCAATTACAACCTTAGCTATGCCAAGCAAATTAGAGCCATTGGTTTCGAAGGAGACACCCTGATTGCACTATCTATCGATGGCAACTGCAGCAATATTGTTCAAGCAATTCAAACCGCGCACGAAAAGGACATCAAGGTAATCACACTTATCGGTCATAAAGATGGGAAAATTTCTGCGATAAAGCAGGGACAGGATGTTGAAATCCAGCTAAACACCAATTCGGTAGCGCGAGCGATGGAAGCTCAACTTATGGCAGTTAATGCCATGTGCCACCAAATCGAAAATCAACTTTTTGGTGGCGCATTTTAGTTAAGAAAGCCTAGAACAGGCTTTCTCTTTATTTAACTATCTTTAGAGAAGGCTTATGAGGCAGGTGTTCTGCCGCTTTCTTCCCTTCATCTTGTGGGTCATTCGGACTCGGCGGCTCTGGAGCACCAGGCTCAGCCCCGAACACCATACCCTGTCCATTTTCTTTTGAGTAAATCGCCATAATAGCTACGATAGGAACGTAGACCTGCATCGGAACGCCACCAAAACGCGCTCGAAAACTAATAGCCTCTCCATCAATTAACAGCTCATTAACCGCACCAGGACTAATATTGAGTATAATTTGCCCATTCGTGACATAGTCTTCTGGGACACTTACACCCTGGATACCGGCATCAACGACGATATACGGCGTCATGTCGTTATCCAAAATCCAATCATTTAGTGCTCGAACCAGATATGGCCGACTTGGAGTCATTCCGCTCACCCCTTTACTCATTATTTAGCGACTTAGTGTCGCATTTCTTTTTCTAGTTCAGACAAGCTAGCTTGAAAGGACTCACGCTGAAATATACGATCCATATACTTCGAAATCGGTTTTGCCTGGACATCATCTAACTCAATTCCCATTACCGGTAAACGCCACAACAAGGCAGAAACACAGCAATCGACAATGGTAAACTCTTCACTCATGAAGTAAGGCATTTCTGAAAAAATCGGCGCTGTAGCAATCAGGCTTTCTTTCAATTCCTTACGATACTCATTCGCCTTCGCAGCATGCGGATCAGCAAGAATTGCATCAGCCAGACGACTCCAATCTTTACGGATTCGGTACATCATCAAGCGGCTTTGCGCTCGAGCAACCGGATATACTGGCAACAAAGGAGGGTGCGGAAAGCGCTCATCCAAGTACTCCATCATAATATCCGACTCATAAAGTACTAAGTCGCGGTCAACCAAAGTAGGCAAGTCATTGTATGGATTATGATCAGAAAGCTCAGCAGGCTTGTTATCTGGGTCAACGTTAACAACGTCAACTGCGACACCTTTTTCCGCTAAGACTATTCTTACCCGGTGACTGTAATGGCTCTCACCATCAGAAAAAAACGTCATGGACGAACGTTTGGTCACAACACCCATATACTTACCTCAACCTTTAAATCAGATTTACTGCACTGATAGCACAGTTTTAAATTTGGGCAGAATTATACACGATTTACAAGCCAGTCGTGAAAATTCTCTTGGATAGAAACAAAAAAAGCCCTCCATGCCTACACATGGACGGCTTTTATTCTTCTTTCTAGCTAACTAGTGAATATCTCTCCAATACTCTTTGTTCAAGAAGTATGCAAAAACAAACAAAAACGCTAGGAATATAAGAACATTTCGGCCAAGTGCCTCACTTTGAAGCCTAGAAGGCTCACCAACATATTCTAAAAAGTTAACCAGATCATAGATCGCTTCGTCATATTCAGCAGGACTCAAGCTTCCTTCTGTCGCATATTCAGAACAACCACTACTCTTAACAATATTTCCGCTTAATGGATCAACAACAGGCTCAACACCTAACTCTGGCGCGACAGCACAAACACCCTGCAAACCAGCTAGTACGTGCGGCATACCCACATCTTTGAAAATTACGTTATTCACACCATAAGGGCGCTTTGAATCGGCGTAAAATCCACGCAAGTAGTTATATATCCAATCAGGACCACGCAAACGAGCACTCAAAGTCAAATCAGGCGGAGCACTACCAAACCAAACCTTTGCCTGATCTTCAGCCATGGAAATTTCCATTAACTGGCCGATCTTGGTATCACCTACGAGAATATTTTCTTCAAAAATATCATGAGGAATTCCTAAATCATCAGCAGCACGCTCATAACGAGCGTACTTCATTGAGTGGCAAGCAAAACAGTAGTTCACAAATAAAGATAAACCATTCTGTAAAGACTCATTATCTGAAATGTCTGTTTTGATGTGATCCATAGGCGCTGCAGGTCCACCTGCAGCAAAAGCACCTAAAGAAATAACAGAACAGAAAACCGCAATTAATAAATGTTTCATTATCCTGTCACCCTCTCTGGAACTGGCTTGGTTTTTTCAATCTTTGTATACCAAGGCATTAATAAAAAGTAGGCAAAATACACAGCAGTCAAAATCTGCGCCCATAGCGTTCTTTCAGGCGTCGCAACAACAACACCTAAATAACCGAGTATAGAAAATGATACGACTAACAACGCTAGCGCAACTTTACTGATCCAGCCTTTATAACGAATAGACTTAACAGGGCTCTTGTCCAGCCAAGGCAAGACAAACAGAATTGCTATTGCAGCACCCATCACAACCACACCCAAGAATGCATCAGGTACAGCACGAAGCATTGCGTAGAATGGAGTAAAGTACCAAACAGGAGCAATATGATCAGGCGTTTTCAGCGGGTTTGCTGGTTCAAAGTTTGGCTTCTCGATAAAGTAACCACCCATCTCAGGGAAGAAGAAGACAACACCACAGAATACAAACAAGAAAACAACAATACCGACAATATCGTGCACACTATAGAAAGGATGGAAAGGAATACCGTCTTTTGGAATACCGTTTTCGTCTTTATTCTGCTTTATTTCGATACCATCTGGGTTATTCGAACCCACAGTATGTAAAGCTAATACATGCAGAACAACCAATGCCAAAATAACGATAGGCAATGCCACGACATGCAAAGCAAAGAAGCGGTTTAGCGTGATACCTGAAATCAGGTAATCACCACGAATCCACAAGGACAAATCCTCACCAATGTAAGGGATCGCGCCAAATAGGTTTACGATAACCTGAGCACCCCAGTAAGACATCTGGCCCCACGGTAACAAATAACCCATAAATGCTTCAGCCATCAAAGCTAAATAGATCGTCATACCGAAGATCCAGATAAGTTCTCTAGGCTTCTTATATGAACCATACATTAAGCCACGGAACATATGCAGATAAACCACAACAAAGAATGCTGAAGCGCCGGTGGAGTGCAAGTAACGCAGCAACCAGCCATATTCAACATCACGCATAATGTACTCAACCGATGCAAACGCACCTTCAGCACTTGGGTTGTAGCTCATAGTCAACCAAATACCAGTAAGAAGCTGGTTAACCAAAACAACCATTGAAAGCACACCAAAAATATACCAAACATTAAAGTTCTTTGGCGCGTAGTATTTACTCATGTGATTTTCGAATGCTTCAACAACAGGGAGGCGCTCGTCAATCCAGTTAATTAGCTTTTGCATTATGCCTGCTCCTCATCAACACCAATAACTACCGTTGCATCATCCAGGTACTTATAAGGAGGAATTTCCAAGTTCTTAGGTGCTGGAACCCCTTTATAGACTCGACCTGCCAAATCAAAACGAGAACCGTGACAAGGACAGAAAAAGCCACCTACCCAGTTAGCATCAAATTCTTGAGGCTTCACTTCTGGCACGAATTGTGGAGAACAACCTAGGTGAGTACAGATACCAACAATGACTGCATACTCAGGGCGCGAAGATCTAAACACCCCTTTAATATATTCAGGCTGCTGAGGTAACTCAGACTGAGGGTCTCGCAACTCATCAGACAGCTTTTCAATATTATCAAGCATCTCTTGAGTTCGACGAATAACCCAAACAGGTTTACCTCGCCACTCAACAGTCATTCTCTGACCTGGCTCCAACTTTCCAATGCTTGCTTTAACTGGCGCACCGGCAGCTTTTGCTTTTGCACTTGGATTCCAAGACGCAACAAACGGAACCGCTGCTCCAATTGCCCCTACCCCACCAACAACGGAGGTAGCACCGATTAAAAATCGGCGTCGGCCAGCATTAACGTCGCCATCACTCATATAGGCATCTCCCAATATTAACTACGTACCAATATTTACGTAGTAGTTTAGTTATGATGACCCAGCAACATCTACACCAGTATAAGTAACTTATACCTGCGTAAATAACGCCCAATCACTTTATCTTATCGACACTAGACTAAAATTTTAGACCGCGCACTTCAAAACCCACAGATAGTAATTAAATTGACCTGCCGCTTCAACAACTTTCGCTACAATATCCCTAATAAAAATAAGGATTAACATAAAAAAAAACGCCTGCCAGCATAACCGACAAGCGTTTCTTGAATAAGGCGTATTAACGCTTTGAGAACTGAGGCTTCTTACGCGCTTTGCGTAGACCAACCTTCTTACGCTCTACTGCACGCGCATCACGAGTAACCCAACCTGCTTCACGCAGTGCTGGACGCAACGTTTCGTCATACTCCATTAGAGCACGAGCAATACCGTGACGAATCGCACCAGCTTGACCAGTTGTACCACCACCTTTTACAGTGATTTTTACATCAAGCTTATCGGCCATCTCTACCAACTCTAGAGGCTGACGAACAACCATCTGAGCAGTCTTACGACCAAAAAACTGATCTAGTGCACGGCCATTGATCTCAATATTACCGCCACCAGATTTTAGAAATACGCGCGCCGCAGAAGTTTTACGACGACCAGTTCCATAATTATATGTAGTTGACATAATCGCCTTCCGTTAAATATCTAAAACTTGCGGTTGTTGTGCAGTATGAGGATGAACATCACCAGCATACACTTTTAGCTTTCTGAACATTTCACGACCTAGAGGTCCGCGTGGCAACATGCCTTTAACCGCACCTTGAATAGCACGCTCAGGAGCTTTATCGATCAATTTTTCGAAAGAAATCGACTTAAGACCACCGATATAACCAGTATGTCTGTGATAAATCTTATCTTTAGCCTTGTTACCTGTTACTGCAACTTTCTCTGCATTAACAACAACAATGTAATCACCTGTATCAACATGAGGTGTGTATTCTGGCTTATGCTTGCCCCTTAAACGGCTCGCAATTTCACTTGATAAGCGACCAAGTGTTTTGCCTGTAGCATCTACTACATACCAGTCACGCTTTACGCTTTCTGGCTTTGCACTTAACGTTTTCATTTATTCCGCCTTTAGCTCCAATGAGCCTTTACAAAATCCAAGTTCGATGGCAATTTCGCCATTCGGATGTCACGAATTATCGCGGTTTCACATATTGAGACGGGGCTGTACTCGCAAAGCTACACCGATAATTTTAGGGCGCGC
>NZ_LWFZ01000720.1:0-4354 GCF_001635225.1 Oleiphilus sp. HI0086 | reverse complement strand
CGTGTAGACGGGTTAGCTCACTGTTTTTCGCATGAACTTGCTGGGTAAGCTCCTGAGTTCTCGCATGAGCCTTAATCTTCGCTTTTAGAACAATGCCATTAATGGGCTTTGGTAAATAATCATCTCCACCACTCTCCAGGCAAGCAAGCAAAGATTTCTCATCATGTTTTGCTGTCAGAAAAATAATAGGAACATGGGTATCGCCTGCGCGCTTTTTAATTAAGGACGCGGCTTCATAGCCATCCATAACAGGCATGACAATGTCCATCAGAACAAAGTCTGGCTGGTGCTCATCAAACTGCTCGACTGCTATCTGCCCATTTTCAGCTTCGATGCAGTCGTGGCCTTCGGATTCAAGCAAATACCTTACTAGAATACGATTCGATTCATGATCGTCCACAATTAGAACATTCATTCCCATTGTCTGTACTACCCACCCACGCTATTGATTAATATTTTGCGTTAAAACAATGAGACATTGTCATCACTCGCTTCTGCCGCAACACTACTCTTAGAGCCACTCTTTTGCTTGCCAATCTCTTGCAATAAGTCGAGTATTTCGGCTTCACTGGACACACTCCTTACCTTATTCAGCGCCTCTTGTAACAAAGAGTTTTGTTGCAGAAAAGAGTTAATATCGGCACTAACATTATCAGCAAACTGTGAACTCCTGACCGCGTCAGCCACGTCCACTTTTAACTTTTCTGTATAAGCGGAAGCTTCATCCATAGTATTTTCAATGGTGACATTTGTTTGCTCCAAATCTACAAGCATTTCATCGACATGGGCTTTCGCACTGATCGCCATATTCATATCCAAGGATGCGATCTCTCCCACAATTTTGCTTGAACCATCAATCGCGCGCTTTGTGTTCTCAGATGTTTCAAATATTTTGTCATTAAGGGTGTTTGAGTTTTGCGACAAGGTACGTACCTCGTCAGCAACCACGGCAAATCCTCTGCCGGCTTCACCAGCTCTCGCTGCCTCGATTGCCGCATTTAATGCCAATAAATTTGTTTGATCAGCAATACCCCTGATCTGCCCTAGCAAGGTAAAAGTTTGTTCAAAATGATGTGACATATCCTCGATTCGGTGAACAGCAAAGATACTTTTTTCACTCACCTCAACCAATAATCTGACATAACTATCTATTATCCCCATCAACTCATCAGCAAATTGCCTGACTGTTACTTGCTCTTCTCCACTTGTTGTTTCATCCTCATGGACCATAGCAACAACTTTTAACAAGAGCTCTCTTTGTCGTTCAGATTTCTGAGATATTCCGGTAAAACTGGCACTAATCTGATCAGCGCTTTCAGTCACCTTCTGATTAATGTGGACAAGATTTTCCTTCACAAGCTCTGCTTGTTCACTCATTACTGCGCATGCTTCCTGAGTGAGTTCAGTGGCCTTATCATTTAGCAGTGATCGCTCTTGTCCCGCATAACGACTACGAAGACTCTGCACATTTGCATAGTGGGCCCAAGCCCAAGCAATTGAGGTTAGAACAACCGGTATAAATATGAGTTTGGTGGGTATATAAAAACAACCCAGCGTCGTCAACAATGTGAGAATAATAGGTAAAACCGGTGCGCGATACGCTGACATTTCTGACATAGAACAAGATTGCCTAATTATTAAGAAACCAAATCCCTGCAGTCTAGTAAGCAAAGCCCTTCTTTGCCAGCAGCTATTCAAATCTAGGGGTGGGACAATTCCATGTTAACTTACCCTAGCCGCCTAACAAGCTTGGCATTTAATTTGCTATTCCTTAGATAACTAGCATTTTTTGTCAGAAAACGGTCATTGATTGCCGAACTGGAACTTAGCGAGCAAATAACCATGGCACATATATCAACAGAACAAGCCTTACAGATCCCTCAGCAACTACAACGTCAGGACTCTCAAAACGGTACTGAAAACAGCAGCCACGCAGACGACAGTGCCAGACGCAAAGAACAAGCAGAAAAGCGAGTATTGCTAGACGATGCGGTCACTTTATTAAGACTAGGCATTCAAAGTCAAAGTAAAAAGGTAAATGTTGAAACATTCAAAACGGAGTTAGGCCAAGATAAAGCCTTCCTCAAGGAAACTCTGCGTAATAAGCTTGCTGAGTACAACTTAAACCCGAGAACCCAGCTAAATGTAGAGAAGGATATTTACGGCAACATTGAGATCAAAGGCGCGATGCGCCCAAGCGATCATGAAAAAATAAGTACTGACCTTAACAACAACAAACACTTTAAAGAGGCTTTTCAGCGTTTGAGCAAACAGCAGCCTACACTTGATTACGTAGACAATGTCGTGAAGATTTCTGGTGCATATGGAGTTGGTAATAATCTCTTTAATGAGCTAATTAGCGAACAAAATGAGCATAACAAATTAAATGATATCGCCCATCGCTATGAAGCACTGAAAACCAACAAAATCACCAATAATAGTGAGCAAGCAGCTCTGTCGAAGGATAACAGCTTCCGCTTAACGATAAACGCATAAACCGTACCCGCCTAAACAAGCGGTGATACTTAGCCCTCGAAAGCCGAGATGTCACCGCAGCCTTTACGAACAATCTCCGTTTCTTCGCCTGATAAGTTCACCACAGAGGTTGCCTCAAAGCCACAGAAGCCACCATCTATAACCAAATCAAGCGTATGCTCTAACAAAGAACGAACCTCGTAAGGGTCAGTCATAGGCATATCATCACCAGGCAAAATAAGCGTTGTACTCATTATTGGCTGACCAAGCTCTTCCAGCAAGGCTAAAGCAATTTCGTTGTCCGGAATTCGGATACCGATTTGACGTCGCTTTGGGTTCATTAAACGCCGCGGAACTTCAGTCGTCGCATCGAGAATAAACGTATAAGGGCCCGGTGTGTGTGCCTTTATCTGGCGGTATTGTTGATTATCAACTTTAGCGTAGGTTGATATATCCGTTAGGTCACGACATACCAGTGTAAAGTTATGCTTTTCATTAAGCTTTCGAATCTGCCTAATTTTATCGGCGGCCTTCTTGTCGCCTAAATGGCAACCTAGTGCGTACGCAGAGTCAGTCGGATAAGCAATCACACCACCGCTTTCAATGATCTCTGCCGCATGTTTAATCAACCTCGCCTGAGGGTTCTCAGGATGAATCTGAAAAAATTGACTCATCGTACCTACTCCTAATAAAGGGCAATTCCAATTGAATATCTATCAGCTATTTAGGGTTCTGGCCTGCTACAGCTGTACTATTTAGAGCCACCCATACAGTTTGGGGACTCTGGTGATTTCTCACCCATGATACTCGACCATTCTTGCGGAACATATAAATGTAGTGCCAAAGCATGTAGGCCTTGCTCCATTAAGCCACCAAGCAAGGCATAGACACTTTGATGACGAGCAACTTTAGACTTTCCCTCAAAATCCTCAGTAACCAAAGTCACCTTAAAGTGAGTCTCAGAGTTAGGAGGCACGCTATGCATATGGCTCTCATTTAATACCTCTATAAACTCAAGTTCAAAATTGTTACTCAACAAGTCCTGAATCTCTTTTTGACGCGACATCTTAGTACAACCATTTCATCTATGTAATTAAGCATTATAACAGCGAAACTCGCTATTCAAGGGGGTCTGATACTAATCTCTAAATCATGATAAAGCGAGCAAAATGATCACTTGCTTAAAACTGCCCTCCAGTGCCACGAAAACAAAACTACAAAAGCATTACAATTTAGAACAATCTTGATAATGATTCAGCATGTATTATCTGTAGGATATTAGCTAATTTCCAAGACAATTCAGAAAAAGCATCTACACTAGAAAAAACACAAAAAAATAATACAGAACATATATTTAGGGGATAATGATGAAAATTGCTTTGTTAGAAGACGAGCTGGAACAAGCACAAAACCTTAGTGCGATGCTGGTAGAAAACCAACATAGTTGTGATTTCTTTCAGACTGGCAAATCTTTTTTATACGAAGTACTACATAACAGTTATGACTTGTTAATCCTTGATTGGCAGCTTCCAGACATGGAAGGTACCGAAGTTCTTAAATCGATTCGCTCAGAGCTTAGCTGGCGGATACCTGTAATATTTCTGACCTCCAGAGATAGCGAAGCCGATATTATAACGGCCCTTGATGCAGGCGCTGACGACTATCTTGTCAAACCAGCCAGACCTGGAGAGTTAAAAGCTCGAGTCAACGCCTTAGCAAGACGCTCCGCAAACGAGGTAGAAGAGCAAGAGGAGATGGTTATTGGCCCTTATGTGATTAATCTGACTAAAAGAACCATCGTGTCTTTTGGTGAAGACGTGCCACTGACCGATAAAGATTTTGATTTAGCCGTCTTCATGTTTCAGAACATTGGGCGCCT
>NZ_LWFZ01000719.1:0-6562 GCF_001635225.1 Oleiphilus sp. HI0086 | reverse complement strand
GTAACCCAGTTGTACTAAATCCTGGTATAGCTGCTTGACTGACTTACGCTGCTTTCGATGCTTTTTCACCTCACGGTGAAGCCAGCAGGTTAAGGTCTTCTCGTAGTCATCCAGCTTACTCGGCGACTTCCTTGCAGGGTAGCTTGGGTCTAAATTTCTATTATTGAGGTATTTACGAACAGTATTTCGTGACAATCCGGTCTTCCGAGCAATCGATCGAATCGATTGTCCCTCCCGAATATGCCAGCGTCGAATTACGCTTAGTAGAGCCACGTCTATCACTCCATTTTCTCCTGCTTTGCTGAAGCAGGGATAGGTTTATACGTGGGTCAAAATTCGATGCAAATATATGGCTTTAGTGGGTCAGTTTTGGGTGCAAATCAACANTNNGNCCAATGTAGCACTGATGTAGCACAACTTATTCCAAGCATGCCAGCTACTAAAATAACCAATTGAAATAAAAGAAGAAAAATGGTGCCCCCTCCCTGACTTGAACAGGGGACCTACCGATTATGAGTCGGGTGCTCTAACCAACTGAGCTAAGGGGGCACTGATTTTGGCTTTGAGCCAAGAGATGATCCAGAGAGTTCTTGATCAATACGGGGCGCATTATAATGCGCCCCGAAAGAAGATGCTAGAGGAAAATGCTTATTCGTCCAGGAAGCTTCTTAGGTGATCTGAGCGGCTTGGATGGCGTAGTTTTCTTAGCGCTTTCGCTTCGATCTGACGGATACGCTCACGCGTTACGTCGAACTGCTTACCTACTTCTTCCAAAGTATGGTCTGTGTTCATTTCGATACCAAAACGCATACGTAGTACTTTTGCTTCTCTAGCAGTTAGTCCGGAAAGAACCGTACGTGTAGACTCTCTTAAGCCCTGGCCTGTAGCCGTATCAACGGGCGATTCTGCCTGGCCATCTTCGATAAAGTCACCCAAGTGTGAATCTTCGTCATCACCAATAGGCGTTTCCATTGAGATTGGTTCTTTAGCAATCTTAAGGACTTTACGTACCTTGTCTTCAGGCATATCCATGCGCTCACCTAACTCTTCAGGTGTTGGCTCGCGGCCCATTTCCTGAAGCATCTGGCGTGAGATGCGGTTCAATTTATTAATGGTTTCGATCATGTGTACCGGAATACGGATCGTACGTGCCTGGTCAGCAATAGAACGAGTAATTGCCTGACGAATCCACCATGTAGCGTAAGTCGAGAACTTGTAACCACGGCGATATTCGAACTTATCTACCGCTTTCATCAAGCCAATGTTACCTTCCTGAATAAGATCCAGGAACTGTAGGCCACGGTTGGTATATTTCTTCGCGATGGAGATAACCAAACGAAGGTTGGCTTCTACCATTTCCTTTTTCGCACGACGCGCTTTTGCTTCACCAATCGATACACGACGGTTGACGTCTTTAATTTCAGCGATGGTCATGCCAGTTATGTTAGCCATTTCTGCGATCTTTCTTTGCGCACGCGTAATTTCAACACGGTTCGCTTCTAGCTTCGCTGCACAGGGGTGACTTTCTTCAATTAGGCCGTCAATCCACTGTAGGTTTGCTTCATTACCCGGGAATCGTTTGATGAACTCTTTACGATCCATACCGCAATATCTGGAGCAAAGCGCCATAACTGCACGCTCATTAATCCTAACGATTTCGTTGGTAGTACGAACTTCAACGATCAAGGCATCGAACTGCTTGGCACTCAATTTAAACGGTGCAAACAGTTTACCTAGCTCATTATAAGCTTTAGCTGCTTCTTTACTGCTACGAGTATGCTTTGCTTCTTCTGCTAAGGCTACCGCTAGCTGAGCACGAAGTTCATCCATGCGCTCACGCACTTCTTCTGGATCAGGGCCTTTCTCGCCCTCTTCTTCGTCATCGTCGTCGGAATCAGCACTATTCGCTTCGACTATAGGAGCCGGTGCAGGAATCGCATCGGTCTCTGGGTCAACAAAGCCTGAAATAATGTCACTTAGACGGCCTTCTTCTTCCACTGTCGTGTCATATCGATCCAAGATACCCTGAACGACACCCGGAAAGTGAGCCAAAGATGCCATCACATCCCGAACACCTTCTTCGATACGCTTGGCGATACGAATTTCGCCTTCACGCGTTAGTAGCTCTACAGTACCCATTTCACGCATATACATACGTACTGGGTCAGTTGTTCTGCCTGCTTCGGTTTCTACTGCTGCCAGTGCCGCAGCTGCTTCAGCCGCCGCCACTTCGTCTGTTGAATCTCCATCTGACATAAGCAATGAATCAGCATCAGGCGCAACTTCAACAACCTGAATACCCATGTCGTTGATCATGCGAATAATGTCTTCAACCTGATCCGGATCCGCAATATCTTCTGGAAGGTGGTCGTTTACTTCTGAGTAAGTCAGGTACCCTTGTTCTTTACCGCGGGCGATGAGATCTTTTAAACGAGACTGTTGTGAATTGCCTGACATGTCTATCCTATAAGTTGGAATTCGTTACTGATGGCCGATCAAAAAATAGTCGGCCATTATATAGAAAGTTTGCTTTTCAACCAAATCAATATGGATCCAAAATGAGATTTTTCAAGTCTGAATTGGAATAACTTTCATAAATTTGGCCGTTTCGAATACTAAAAGGCCTTTTACTTAGATTTCCTTAGGGAAATAGCTCTTAGCGCTTGCTTTTCAGATTCGCTCATTTCACTAGGAAGCTTATTGAATTTTGTTGCTTTCAAGGCGTCATTCTGGGTTTGTTTATTCTTCAGCCGTTGCAGCAAGTCAGTCGCAACGTCCTGGATTTCCTTCGCGTCGGGCACCCATTCCAAGCGATCAAATAAGCTAGAGAACTGAGCACGATAACCCACTTCATCCGTAGCCAGAAATAACAACAAAGACTGAGTCGTTGCTATTTTTTGAAGAAAGAGAAACTCTGCGAAGTCACGAGTTTGCTGAAACCCTTGGTGCCCACTGATCATACTTAGATAATTTTCAGCCTGACTTGGCTGGTAATATAGCGCTAAACAAAGGCTAGTATCCGGGTCAGGAATCACCCTAGCGCCGACCAGCTCCCGCCCATCACTAGCTGCATCTTGCTTGAATTTCCCTCGACGCTTAAACATCAGTGAATTTAGCTTTTGCGTCAGCGCATTTTTCAGAACAAAGGACTTCACCCTCTCTATCTGAGCTTCTGCCTGCTCTTTTAGCAAACCCTTATGCTCGGCAGATCTAAGATCAAGGCCCTCTGAATAAATTTTAAGCATGAATTCCGATAAGGGATAAGCAGAAAGCACTCGCTTTTCGAACATATCTTTCCCTTCCCCCCTCACTAGAGTATCAGGGTCCTCACCTTCCGGTAATAGCAAAAAATCCAGCTGCATCCCATCTTCAAATATAGGCAAGGCGTTTTCCATTGCCTTTCTTGCAGCCTGTAATCCGGCTCGATCGCCATCAAAACAGAAAATAATGTGCTTACACCGTCGTAAGAGGTGAGAGAGGTTTTCGCTATTTGTCGCCGTCCCTAAGGTGGCTACCGCATAGTTAATACCGTACTGCGCTAGCGCCACAACGTCCATATAGCCTTCCACTACCAACAACTTATCAAGATGTCGGGTTGCCTGGTTCGCTTCATACAGACCGTAAAGCTCATTACTTTTGTGGAAAACTTCCGATTCAGGTGAGTTGATGTATTTAGCTTTGTCGTCCCCTAAGGTTCGCCCCCCAAAAGCCACAGTCTTACCGCGGCTATTTCGAATAGGGAACATTAAGCGATCTTGAAATAGATCAAAGGGGTTGTCGTACTTATCGAGAACGGTTTTGGTCTGAATGAGTGACTTTAAGGTTTCTGGGGCGGCTTTAGCACTCAGAAAATCCCGCTCGGCCGGTGCAAAGCCGATAGCGAAGCGCTCAATCACTTCGTCCGACAAGCCACGCCTTTTCAGGTAGTCCTGAGCACGCGATTTATTGGCATGAGACTTTAGCGCATCCCTGTATTTCAGATTTGCGTACTCTAAAGCTTCCCACAACTTTGCTTGAAGGCTGTATACCTTTTGGACTTTTTCGTCTCTCGGCACCTCGATGCCAGCGATCTTCGCCAGCTCTTCAACCGCTTCATTAAAATCCAGGTTATCGTGTTCGCGCAGGAAGTTAATACTGTTACCACTCGCGCCACAACCAAAGCAGTGGTAGAAGTTCTTTTGAGCGTTAACGTGAAAAGAGGGTGTTTTTTCTTGATGGAAAGGACAACAGGCCTTCAGTGCAGTACCCGCTTTTTTAAGCTGTACGCGCGAACCCACAACTTCGGCGATAGGCACTCGCGCGACGAGGTCTTCTATAAAATCTTGTGGGATTAATCCTGCCATCTGCTACGACACACTACTCAATGAAGATGCATAATATAGCATAAGCCATGAAACAAAGACTAAATGACTACCTTGTAGTAGACCCGCTCTGTTCAAGAGATAATTGGAATTGAAGTCTAGCTAGCTAAGCGCTGCTTAACGATCTGGCTTACCTTACCGACGTCAGCTCGACCTTGAAGCTGAGGCTTAAGCACCGCCATCACCTTGCCCATATCCCGAACTGATTCTGCTCCAGAGCTCGCCACTGCCTCGGCGACCAAAGCATCAATTTCCTCGGCAGTCAGTGCCGCGGGTAGAAACGTCTCAATCACAGCGATTTCGCCAGCTTCTACATCCGCAAGATCTTGGCGGCTTGCTGCTTCGTACTGACTAATTGAATCTCGACGCTGTTTAAGCATTTTATCTAGCACAGCAAGCACACGAGCATCATCTAACTCTATACGCTCATCAACTTCGATACGCTTAAACTCAGCCAGAATTAAACGGATAGTCGCTAGACGCTCTTTTGCGCGAGCTTTCATTGCCTCTTTCATTGCAGAGGTAATACTTGCCTTTAAAGTACTTGCACCGGCTTCGCTCACACTAAACTCCATCTAATTACATTGCTGTAGAACCCTACCTGCATAACGACCGTACCAAGACACTCGCATATCGCGATCAACCTGATAGAGCAAGGGTAAAGTTTTATCTGCTTAAAACGCAAAAAACAACAATAGGCTAGAATATCATTATCCTAGACCTTGTCGTTTTATCGCTCACATTCTCTTTATCTAAAATATAGACAAAGAGTGGTGACAAATCTTAGTACAGTCTTTCGAAACGTTTTGTTTCGCGCTGAACCTTCTTCGCGTGACGCTTAACAGCTGCAGCTGCTTTACGCTTACGTACAGAAGTAGGCTTCTCGTAGAATTCACGACGACGAACTTCAGACAAAACACCTGCTTTTTCACAAGTACGCTTAAAACGACGAAGAGCGATATCAAATGGCTCGTTTTCTTTCAATTTTACAGAAGGCATTAAAATTACCTGTTCCAATAAAGTTATATTGATAAATTCTTACTGAGCTATGGCTGCAGTGCACATTTCAGCAAGCTTGGCTTACTGGCACAGCGATCAAAATATAGACACAGTTCCACTTAGGGGCGCGAAGTTTAATTGGAAAAATCCGGCAAGTAAAGTGATATCATATAAAATTCATTATATTCACCACCCAGGGAGAAAACTTTGTCTAATTTAGAGACTTTCGTCCAACGTTTAAACCAAGATGCAAGCAGCATTCAGTTTGAAGATACAATGGCAATTATTGACGAGCTATATGAATTTACACCCACAGCCTTTCAAAATGGCGAGCAAGCCAATGAGGCAGGGCAGAACTCGGGCTCCTGCAAACTCTTTGCTTTTGCCCAGCTTCAAAACCTGGATGAGCAACAAACTCTAACTTGTTTTGGTCAATACTATCGCGAAGATGTGCTCAAGAACCCTGAGGGCAATGACCACCAAAACATTCGCAACTTTATTACTCAAGGCTGGAAAGGCATTTCATTTTCGGGTGAGGCATTAAAGGCCAAGTAGAAGCATCTGTAAGCAGAGGCTTCCACGCCTAGCACGGGGCATCGACCTGCGAGGGATGGAACCCTCTGCCTACGATAATCGTTATTTGCCCGCTACCTGTGAATCCACAAACTTGTAGGCAGAGCCTTCCACGGCTCGCAAGCGGGCTAGCACGAGATTGATCCTGCAAAAGACGGAGCTCTCTGCCTACACTAAAACCAAGCTTTGAGAAAAAACTACATCTGGCTCTCGGCCGTTTCGATCTCTTCACTCAGTTCAAACCATTCCATCTCGGATTCTTCTAAACCGACTTTATGTGTTGCCTGCTCATCCATCAATTCTTTCAACTTGGCTTTATTTTCAGCTTGATAAATCTCTGGGGCAGCGAGTTTCTCTTCGAGCTCAGCTAAAGCTTCTTGGTGCTTCTCCATCGCCTTTTCTGCGGTTTTGAGCTTTTTCTTCAGTGGGCTCAATTTCTGACGAAGCTCCGCAGCGATACGCTTGCGTTCCTTTTTATCTTCCGCTGATTCATTTTGCTTGTCTGCACTGTCTGTCTCTACAGTTTCAGTTTTACTCGACTCTTTATGGAAGTCTTGCAACCAAACTTCGTAATCGTGCAGGTCGCCTTTAAACTCTTCGACTTTCCCGTTTGCCACCAGCCAGAAGGT